>JBBQTZ010000218.1:0-7994 GCA_038234405.1 Chitinophagales bacterium | reverse complement strand
TTGCTATCTGCTGCCATTAATATATAAACAGCTTTACCGAGTGCAGCTATAGAAATGTCTGTTGCTAGCTGCCTGTTGGTTGCACTATCTATCCAGCGGAAACTGTGTTTAGCAGCATCTTTATTAAACTTATTGATTTTTATAAATCCATCTGCATTATTACAACCTGCATTTCTAAAAGTGAAATCAACTACGCTGATGGTATCAAAACTGGCATTAGAAACAAAAATGCCATTTGAACTGGCAGAACAGCCAGATGCATTGGTGGCGGTAAGCTGGTAAAAACTGGAAGAAAGCTGGCTGATGTTGAGGGTATTACCAGCAGCAATATTTCCATTCATATTTACCCATGCATAAGTATTGGCATTGGTTACCAATATATTACTAATGCTGCCGTTATTAAAAGTACAGCCAGCAGGTACCACTTTTCTGTTGGCAATATTGATGATGATGGCAGTGGTATCTCTTACCACAAAAAATGGAGTTATAATGGTATCGCAACTGCTTTGGTCTTTAAACCTAAGCCTGAATTTTCCAGCCCGAATATTTATCAGGTTAAAACTGTTACCAATAACGTTTTCTGCTGAATCTGTCCATTGAATGAATGGTGTGCCGGTTATATTAGTTGCAGTAATTCCGGTGATACTTCCAGTAGGATTACCGCAAGTTGCAAGCTTTACAACAGCAGTATTAATGTTAATGCCCGGGCCAGATTGGTTGGTGAGGGTGATCCAATTGGTAGAATCTGCACAACCAAATGCAACATTTACAACAAATAATTTATACTGCCCCTCTCCGGCAGTAGTTAATGCAAGATTATTGCCAATGGTATCTCTTTTAGCAGAAAGCCAATACACCTTATCGTAATTTCCGGTGGCATATAAATTAAGAATACTGCCGTTAAATAAGCCGCACGTTGGGTAGTTAATTTGTTGGTTTTGGGTATTTATAGCGGGCGTTTGATCAAATAAATTTACTATAAATTTTTTAACGCAATACCTGGTTTGTTCTACATTAAACTCGTACAAAGCAGGCTCAAGGTTGAGTAAATCTATTTTATTAAAAATGGTATCTGATAAACCATTCATGTATTTTATCCAATAAAATTTGGTGCCCGAAATAAATTTCATCACCCTTATAAATCCATTGTTACCGTTGCAAACCGGCATTTCATATACCAATTTTGATTCATCAAATTTAGCTTCTGAAAATGCCCCACTAATGCTGTCCTTTGTAGTTGCTCTTGCTGTTACTGCTCCGGAAAATGCCCCGGTAAAACTCCAGGTGCTATCGCTGCCGGAAACTGTTTTACCTAAATATTTTTCTCCATTGTTGCATACACCACAGTTTTTTATGTTTTCAAATATTTCAATGGTGCAATTTGGGGTGGCTTTTCCAGCTACCATGTCAACTTCATTGGTAGATAGGATTTTAACTATGGGAATAGTTACTTTATTAGACTCGGCAATGATACCAATAGCATTACAATAAAAACTGTTTTGCTGAATAATAAAATGCTCGCTGTCTTTTATGTAAACACCCTGAAAATAATTTGTTGCTATTATATTTTGTTCGGCGGGTGTATCTCCACCAATAATGCCATTTTTACAATTAAAAATTCCTATTCCCCCTGTTTGGCATGATTGCCAGCCCATCAAATTGCCAATTTTATTTCCTGTAATACTTATGTAATTGCTTAGGTTGCTGATAGTGAGAAATCCACTGCAACTATTGGAAAATCCTTCAAAATTATTATTGTATGTATTGTTTAAAATGGTTAATGATATATCGCTATAAAATTTACCTGTATAATATTCATGATCTCCTTTAATGTTTACCGGTCCACATCTTAGTGCAATAGTTTTGTTGAAATTTGTTCCAAAACCATTATTGATCAATTTTACATAACCATTGGCTGTATCTTTGTAACTGTTTAAATAAATGACTTCGCTGCTTCCACCATTAAATCCTCCAATAAAATAATTTGCTTCTGCATCTGTTTCGCCACCAATAAGTAAATTTTTAAAAGATCTTAAAACAATGGCAGGCTGCCTTGAGTTGCTCATGGTTTCCCCATCTTCTTTTAAACCAAAAAAATTTGATTTGATTTCTACATCTGTAAATTGTTCGCTTGTATCCGGAATGGTAGCACCATAATTATCTGCAATGGCAAATAGATTTTCACAAAAAACATTGCCTTTGCCTGGTGCGCCAATTTTAATGTTTTTAGCTCCACCTTCTATAAAAATTGCACTTGATATTTGAATATTGTTATTGTCCCAATACTTGAAATCATTGAAATAGATTCCGTAAATCTCAATTTTTTCCACTTTGGAAAATATAAAGCATTTGGAAAAAGCTATATTACCTGAGTGCTTAATTTTTACTTTGGCTCCACTAACTCCAAAATTTAAACCTGGCTGAGATGAACCATCAATTACTATGTTGGAGGATAGCTTGGGTAATTGGGTCAATACAAGGATGGTTCTGCCTGTTTCGCTTATGTCGGTAATGTTAAATAAAATACTGTCCTTAACCGCCGTTCCATTGCTTGCCGCTTGTGTTAGCGCTGCTCTCAGCGATCCTAACCCAAAATCTGCATTGGTAGTTACTACAAACGTATCTGCTAAAAGCTGTGTTTTAATAGAAAAAAGCAGTACGAATATAACAAGTTTGCGCATGAGTAAAAACCTATTTTGAGCAAAGTAAGAAAAGCTGAAACCTGTAAAAAAAGTAAAATTTTGCAGGATATTATAATGCTATAATTAATTTACCTACTTCATCATTTCATCCATATTTCTGTCGTTAGATATTTTTCCACTTGCTTCAAGCATCCGCATATCCTTGGCATCTTTTAAAAATTCGGAAGCAAAAATGAAATCATTCAGGCGCTCATTTTTAGAGAAAATTATTTCTTTATTATTGCCACTCCATTCTTTTAAACCCTGGTCCATGTACAAAATGTTTTCACCAATCTCCATTACGCTGTTCATATCGTGGGTATTGATAACAGTAGTCATGTTAAATTCTTTGGTAATGTCGTAGATGAGTTTATCAATCACCATACTTGTTTGTGGATCGAGCCCGGAGTTGGGTTCATCACAAAAAAGATATTTGGGATTAAGTACTATCGCTCGGGCAATACCTACTCTTTTTTTCATTCCGCCGCTTATTTCTGCCGGAAATTTATCATTGGCTTCTTCCAGGTTTACCCTTGCAAGTACTTCATTTACCCGTTTCAACTTTTCCTGTTGTTTCATTGCAGAGAACATATCCAGCGGAAACATAACGTTCTGTTGTACCGTCATACTATCAAACAATGCAGAGCCCTGAAACAACATGCCTATCTGTTGCCGCAATTCTTTTCTGTTATCCTGTGTCATTTCTGTAAAACTAATACCATCATAAATAATTTCTCCTTCGTCTGGCTCAAATAAACCAACGAGGCATTTTTGCAAAACCGTTTTGCCACTTCCACTTGTACCAATAATAAGATTGCATTTGCCTGTCTCCATCAAATGGCTCACATCTTTCAAAACCAGGTTATCGCCAAATTGCTTGTGGATATTTTTAAATTCAATCATGGTATTATTTAGAAGGATTTAGTAATAATTGAGAAAGAATGTAATCTGTAAATAGCAACATTACACAACTTACTACCACACTTTTGGTACTGCTTCTTCCAATTTCTAAGGCGCCGCCTTTTACATAGTAACCATAGTAAGCGGGTATACTGCTGATGATAAAGGCAAACGTATATGATTTAATGAGAGCAAAAGTTACATTGTAGGGAACAAAATTCATAGTAAGGCCACGGTCAAAAGTTTCAGCAGAAAGAATATTGGATGATACACCAGCAAGCCTGCCGCCCCAAATACCTAGTACCATTGCAATTACCACCAATAATGGGATGGTAACCAAAGCCGCTGCTATTTTGGGCATAATCAGGTAGGCTTTGGTATTGATGCCCATAATTTCCAGTGCATCAATTTGTTCGCTCACCCTCATGTTGCCCAGCTCACTTGCTATTTTACTGCCAATAACACCGGCCAGTACAATGCATACAAGGGTAGGAGCAAACTCGAGTATAACCGTATCTCTTACAATTGTAGCAATAGTGGTTAGTGGAATTACGGGGCTTACCAACTGATAAGCAGTTTGAACAGCACTTACAGCTCCAATAAAAATAGATATTAAAGAAACAATGCCTAGCGATCCAATACCTAAATCGTTGCATTGGTGCATAAATTCTTTCCAATACATTTTATAATTCTCCGGTTTGGTAAACATACCTTTTATCATTAGCAGGTAGCGTCCAAAATGTGTAAAAAATAGCATACAGCAAATGTAGAGAAAAAAGATGGTGAGAAAATAGTCTTATTCAGCATTGAACACACCCTTAAAAATCAATATTACCAAAGTTCCCTCTTAAAATCCTTCAGTAAAAGCAAGAATTTATCATTGTTTTTTTGGGGCTATCAACCTAGCAGCTTTACTCAGCATTAGCAGCGGCTATCCGCAGTACTCCGCAGCCGCCGTACAAGCCCACTAGCTTCGCAAAGCAAATTATCCACGGCGGCTTTGCGGGGTACTTTCTCCTATCCGCCATCCATTGGGCGGAGGAATGTTTATGGGGCTTTTATCCACACAATCGTAATATAGTCTGGTTGTACTGGCGAAAGTTTTAAAGGCTAAAAAACATACGCATTTTATACAAAATCAGTTGAATATTTATAAATTTAAAAAATTGTTTAATAAGTGTTAAAGGTGAAAACTTTCGCATATTTTTGGATTGGTAGTAAGCAACACCAAACACTATGACAAAGACTTTAATCATTCTAATTGGACTTCTAACAATTGCTACAATCCTAAGCATTTTATACCGGCAAAAAAAAAAAGCGACGGAGAAGTCAAATAACAGAACTTCAAGCTTGTCATCTGAAGATACCGAATTACAAAAGTTCAAAGACACAGCGCAGGCAAAAATTGCCTATTTGATAGAATTTATGAGTGAACATGATAGAGATGTTACACTTTTCAGATACTTTGTAAAATCGGAATTTTCCGAAAATGGAATCGAGGAACATCTGTGGACACAGGTTTACGAGTTTAGGGACGGGTTCTTTATTGGGACATTGGCAAATGACCTAATAGATATAAAAAAATTAAAGTATAATGATAAGGTAGAGGTTCGCAAACAAGACGTTGAGGATTGGAGATTGCATGATTTTCTAACAAATACGCAAGTAGGCGGTTATTCGACAGACTATTTGCACAAGACTTCAGAGTAGACAAAAAATGTACACTAACGCCAAATGACATTTTGCTAGTGATCTGCATTTGTCAGTCAGCTCGACAAAGGACGAAGCAGATTATATTCGGAGCGACATATACAAGACAAGAAATACCAGCCGCCTACATGGATTTTGCGTTATGATGGGCGGAACTGCAAAAGTGCTATACATTTTTATTTCAATCGGGCTTTTATTACATGGGGTGGGCAGACAAGCCCTAATACCCACCACAACGCAAAGCCCTAAAACGTTTTGCGTCACCTTTCACTACCATCTTTACAAATTGACGACCTAAAATAAAGTTTCTAATTTTGGAAACCCTTATTATCTTTGTAAAAACGTTATTAATTGCAATGTTTTCAGACAAGGTTTTTAGAAGAAGCGGACAAATTCATAGCAGGACTTGAAGCGAAAGCGGCAAGAAAGATTTTCTATAACATTGACCTTGCCGAACAAAGTAATGACCCAAAACTTTTCAAAAAACTTCAAAAAGACATTTGGGAATTTCGGACAAAGTTTGGCGGTGTACAAATCAGGCTGCTTGCATTTTGGGACAAAGACAACGAAACTGAAACTTTAGTTTTTGCAACTCACGGTTTTATTAAAAAGGTTGACAAAGTGCCTGCAAACGAAATAGACAGAGCAATTAATATCAGGAAAAAATATTTTGAAAGCAAACTTAAAAAATAACATTATGGCAAAGACAGCAATGAAATCTTACTCACTTGCCGAAATGAAAGATAAATACATCGGCCAGAAAGGTACAAAAGACCGAGACCAATACGAATATGAACTTCGTATGGATGTTTTAGGGCAAATGATTAAAACTGCAAGGCAGCAACGCAAATTAACTCAAGAACAATTGGGTGTACTTGTTGGAGTACAAAAAGCACAAATCTCTAAATTGGAGAGCAGTGCAAATAGTGCAACAATTGACACTTTACTAAAAGTTTTCAAAGCATTAAAAGCTGACATTCACTTTAACGTGACAATTGAAAAACAATATTTGCAGCTCGTTTGACAATAAGGCGAACGCACAACATTCAGAACAATAGCCGAAAGTCCCGCAAAAAGAACCCCGCTCACAATTACTGCTAACGGGGTTCATACCTTTTGAATATTGTTTGTTGACCAACGCAGGAACAATTGTTATAATAGTGACAGTAGCGCTCTGCACATTTTACGGCTTTACAATTAAAAGCATACAGGAGGAAAGTCCTGGTATTACAGATCCAGAGGTATAAGCTAAAGGCCGACTTATACGTGTTAAAAATATTTAACTAAGGGTACAGTAAATTTATTTCCTACCTTTACTTTTTTAGATGAAAAAGTTGTTTCTTTCTATATTAGCATTTGTTTACATCACAACTTCTATTGGTGCAACTATTCACCTTCATTACTGCATGGGCAAACTCGCCAATTGGGATATTGAACAAAATATTTCCAGAACCTGCGGTAAATGTGGTATGGATAAGGCTGATGAAAAAAATAACGGCTGTTGTAAGAATGAGCAAAAATTTGTCAAAAATATAGCAGATCAAAAAACCGGAGAAGTTGGTTTTGAGCTTCTACAGCTTATTTCTGTTTCTCTACCTGTTAACTTTTTTGAATTACCAACTATTAATTTTTCCTTTGTAACAATCGCTAATCCTTACGGGCATGCACCTCCCCGAAGTGCTGCAATAGCAGTTTACATTCGCAACTGCGTTTTCCTTATTTAAGAATTTCCTTTTTTATAAAGCCTGGCAAATAATTGTCCGGCTTTTTGCATTTCCAGGTAATGTCTTTCTCTGTAATTTATTTTTCATAAATATTAAATCAAATAACATGAAAGCAATTAAAATTCTGATGATGGCAGCTTTAACCATCCTTTCTGTTTCGGTATTTGCACAGAATACCAGTATGCACAAAATGAAAATGAAAAAACAAAAATCAATGTACACCTGTACGATGCACCCGGATATGGTATTGGAGAAAGCTGGTAAGTGCTCCAACTGTGGTATGGATTTAACAAAATCCAAAAAGGATCACATGAAAATGTACACCTGTTCCATGCATCCGGAAGTAACCAGCAATAAGCCTGGCAAATGCGCTAAATGTGGTATGGATTTAAAGGAAACAAAAAAAACTAAAATGGCAAAATCCTACTCTTGCCCAATGCACCCGGAAATGACAAGTGATAAGCCAGGTAAATGTTCTAAGTGTGGAATGGACTTAACAAAATCAAAAAAAGAACAAATGAAAATGGAAGTAATGAAAACATACACATGCCCTATGCATTCGGATGTAACCAGCGATAAGCCTGGCGATTGCCCTAGATGTGGCATGGCTTTAAAAGTAAAAGAGTAGACTGACAAATCAAATTGCAAGCATACATAATCATTTCAGTTTATAAGCGATTATTTTTTTTAAAATTCATAGAACTATTTAGAAGATGATTAATATACAGCCCGCTACATTCATTATGCCAGTTACAGCTTTGATGCTGGTAGCGATAATGTATGTCTGTGTATTAAAAAATGTTGCTCATAAAAAAGTATTTAAACGCCTTATATTGGTCATTGCTGTTCTGGCATTCTTATTGAATTTTGTATGGGAAGTCTTGCAACTGCCATTGTACAAAGATGCTGCTTACGATTTACAACATATTGCGTTTTGTGCTTTGGCTTCTGTAGTGGATGCGCTGATGGTGTTGCTGCT
>JBBQTZ010000217.1:0-8098 GCA_038234405.1 Chitinophagales bacterium | reverse complement strand
TTTATAATATCATTCAATACTGCTTTTTCGGGTGCAGGTTCTTGCGCTAAAGAGTTTACATTTAATTTATACTCAATTGCCTTTACTACCGCTCTTACTACCCTACTATTAATTTGCAATAAGTATTTGTTTCCAATTTCTAGCGGTTTATTTCCCATCCAGCAAAGCAACACTTCCAACTCGTTTTCTACTGCAGGTTGGTTATTGGTATGTACAATAATATCTCCACGGCTGATATCAATATTATCTTGTAAGTGTAACACTACACTTTGGGGAGCAAATGCTTGTTCAACTTGCTTTCCCGCAATTTCGATGGCTTTGATGGTGCTAGTTAATCCAGACGGCTGAATGGTTACCTGATCGCCTTTTTTATAAATACCACTAATCACCTTGCCAGCATAACCACGATAATCATGCAATGCTTCTGTTTGTGGACGAATAACATATTGTACAGGAAATCTTGCATCGGTAAGGTTTATATCATTTGCAACTTCTACTGTTTCTAATATCTCCAATAATGAAACACCTTCATACCAAGGAAAGTTGGCAGATTTTTCTACAATATTATCTCCATTAATAGCACTAATTGGAATGTACATCACTTCCTTTAATCCAAGAGTAGCTGCTACATTTGAATAATCAATTACAATATTATTGTACACATCCTCCGAATTGTTTACTAAATCCATTTTATTAACGGCTACCACTACATGCGGTATATTTAGTAAAGATGCTATAATAGAGTGGCGCCTAGTTTGCTCTACCACACCGTGGCGGGCATCTACTAATATAATGGCAAGATCAGAGTTGGAAGCTCCCGTAACCATGTTTCTGGTGTATTGGATATGCCCTGGAGCATCTGCTATAATAAACTTGCGCTTGGGTGTATTAAAATATTTATAGGCTACATCAATGGTAATACCCTGCTCTCTTTCGGCACGCAAACCGTCCGTTAATAAAGCAAGATCTATTTCGCCGTCTTCCTTATTTTTACTCTGCTTTTCCAACGCCTCCAAATGATCTATCATAATGGATTTGCTATCGTAAAGTAGTCTTCCAATTAAGGTACTTTTTCCATCATCTACGCTGCCTGCTGTTATAAATCTTAGTATGTCCATTTTTGTATTTGGTATTTGGTATTTAGTATTTAGTATTTAGTATTTAGTATTTAGACTGGTTTCTTTTTGTTTATAGATTATTTGTTGTTTGAAAAGTTGTGGTTAGTATTTAGTACTTAGTACTTAGTATTTAGACTGGTTTCTATTTATTTGAATTTTATTTGTTGTTTGAAAAGATGTGGTTAGTATTTAGTACTTAGTATTTAGACTGGTTTCTTTAGGTTTAAAATTTATTTGTTGTTTGAAAAGATGTGGTTAGTATTTAGACTGGTTTCTCTTTATTTTAAATTTATTTGTTGTTTGAAAAGTTGTGGTTAGTATTTAGTACTTAGTATTTAGACTGGTTTCTCTTTATTTGAAATTTATTTGTTGTTTGAAAAGATGTGGTTAGTATTTAGTACTTAGTATTTAGACTTGCCTCTTCTATGTTTAAAATTTATTTGTTGTTTGAAAAGATGTGGTTAGTATATTGTATTGTCTAAGTACTAAATACTAATTGTCTAAGTACTAATTGTCTAAGTACTAAATACTAATTGTCTAAATACTAATTGTCTAAATACTCTTTAAAAATACCCACCCTTTTTTCTGTCTTCCATAGCAGCTTCACTTACCTTATCATCTATTCTAGTTTCGCCACGTTCGCTGGTTTTGGCTGCAATAATTTCATTGATGATATCATCTATATTGCTTGCATCAGATTGAACGGCGGCTGTACACGTCATATCGCCTACTGTACGGTAGCGTACTTTTTTGATAGAAATTTTATCCGTTTCATCCAATTGAATAAACTTGGAAGTTGCCACCAATTGGCCTTCAAATTCCAATACTTCACGGTCGTGTGCAAAGTAAATTGATGGTAGATTAATATTATTTCTGCGGATGTAATTCCATATATCCAACTCAGTCCAATTACTGATAGGGAAAACCCTTACATTTTCTCCTTTATCAATTCTTCCATTGTATGTATTCCACAATTCTGGCCTTTGCAGTTTAGGATCCCATTGCCCAAATTCATCCCGTACTGAAAAAATTCGCTCTTTGGCTCTTGCTTTTTCTTCATCTCTTCTAGCACCACCAATGCAGGCATCAAACTTAAATTCCTCAATAGCATCTAATAAAGTAAATGTTTGCAGTGCGTTACGGCTTGCAAACTTTCCTTTTTGCTCCGTAAGATTTTTTTCTTTAATGGTATCTTCTACCTTACGTACAATTAGTTTTTCGTTAATTGCTGCTGCCATAGCGTCTCTAAAATCCAATGCTTCCTCAAAATTATGTCCGGTATCAATATGCATTAATGGAAACGGAAATTTGCCTGGGCGAAATGCCTTTAATGCAAGATGAACAAGCACGATAGAATCTTTACCGCCAGAAAATAATAAAACAGGCCGCTCAAACTGCCCTGCCACTTCACGAAAAATATGAATTGACTCAGACTCTAATTGGTCTAAATAATCTAGTGACCTTCCTCCCTCGCTTCCCGAAAAATTACCTGCACTTTGTTGCGCATTGTTATTCAACGTATCAAAATTTGTATTCAGCATTAGTAATTATTTTTATTTTGTGGGTTGACTGTTTAAAGCAATTCTTTCAAATTCATTCTTTTTAATGTAGCTACTTTAACAAGTTTCGGACGTGTGTTCATGTAAACCACATTCTTTTTTTTCCGCATCTTCCCACCACCACCTGCCGGCCCTAAAATCTTCTCCGGGTTTTATAGCTCTTGTACATGGCGCACAGCCAATACTAACAAAACCTTTATCCTGCAAAGGATTATATGGAACGTGATTATCATTAATGTATTGTTTTACCTTGTCTGTTTTCCAATATAGCAAAGGATGATATTTAAAAACCTGGTTACTTTCGTCCCATTCAACCATTGGTAAATCTTTTCTATCGCCAGAATGTGCTGCCCTTAAGCCCGTAACCCATACTTTATTTCCTTTTAATGCCCTTTGCAATGGCTCCACTTTTCGTATAAAGCAGCATCGTTTCCTTTTTTCTACTGACTCATAAAATGAATTGGGGCCATTTTCAGCTACAAAATTCTGCAATGTATCCTGTTGGGCATAATAGGCCTTTATATTAATTTGATATTTTGCATTGGTACTACTCCAGGTAGAATATGTTTCCGCAAACATACGGCCGGTATCAAGCGTAAATATTTTTATAGGTAAATTATTACTGATAATTGCATCTGTAATCACTTGATCTTCAAAACTAAAACTGGTTGAAAAAGTTACAGAAGTAGAAAACTCTGTTACCAATAGTTGCAAAAAATCAACCATAGATAGTCTAGTAGAATTATAGAGTAATGACGGCAGGGTGTTTTGCAAAGTTTGGTTCATATTGATTGTATGTGCTACAATTTATTTGTGTTGAAAAATTAAGTATGGGAGAAAATCGTAAAGGCCTGATCTAAATTTTGTATAGCTTTAAACCGAAACAACAACTATGTTTATATCGTAAAGGAAATAAATAAATCATACAAATAAATTAAAAGCCTACTTAATTGATGGACAAATATAGAAAATTATTCCAGAAACGACCAGAATATTTTTAGGTAATAAACAAGACGCAGGCCTGCTTAATTCACAAACTGCCTATTTATGGAGGCTTTGTTAAAAACATACAACCCCTTTAAACATCTTACCAAAAAATAAATATTACATGATTATGGCAAATTAGTTTTTACACTGATTTTAATATAATTATGGCTGAATGTTACAACTACCTTTACCAATTTGTATATTTACCAGTAGTTTTTTAAATACTATAATATGACAAGAGAAGAAAAATTTATGATGGAGGCCATAGCACTATCAAAAAATGGCATGGCAAATAATGAGGGTGGTCCTTTTGGATGTGTTATAGTAAAAGATGATGAAATAGTAGGCAGAGGTAGTAATAAAGTAAGTTCTACCAACGATCCTACTGCACATGCCGAAATAACTGCTATAAGAAATGCATGTGAAAATCTACAAACTTTTCAATTATCAGATTGCGAAATCTATACTTCCTGCGAACCTTGCCCTATGTGCCTTGGAGCTATTTACTGGGCAAGGCCTAAAGTTGTGTACTATGCCAATACCAGGCAGGATGCCGCTGAAATTGGTTTTGATGATTCAATGATTTATGAAGAAATGAGTGTTGCTATTGAAGACAGAAAAATCTCCATTTTACCAATTGGCAGAGCTGAGGCATTGCCTGTTTTTGCGGCATGGAAAGAAAAGGGTGACAAAACGCTTTATTGAGGCTTAACTGATTCTATGAGCCTAACAGCAGTCCTTTGGTAATTGACTGCTATTTTTTACTTTTATAATTTCGGCTGCTATACTTACCGCAATCTCTTCTGGCGTTTGGCTATTGATTGCAATGCCCACCGGAGCACAAATTTTTTGTAGCACTGTGGCTGAAATGCCCTCCAACAGGTAGTTGGCAAACATCTTGTCTATTTTAGTTTTACTACCCAATAATCCAATATAGCCAAAATGATGTGTGAGTAACGACCTCACAGCTATATCATCTGTACGATAGCCATTCGTCATAATTACTACATAAATATTATTACCAGATGGTATTAAACCGGTTAACAGTGCATAATCTTTTACCAATATTTTTTTATGCACAAAAAAGTTTTGCTCCATTGTATTCAGGTGCTCTCTTGTATCAAAAAGGGTAATGTAAAAATCCATTGAACTCATTAATTGTGCAAAAGCAACTGCACAGTGGCCAGCACCAATAATGTAGAGGTTTTGTTTGTAGCCGGTTTTTTCTATTAAAGTAAAATCGTCTCCATTTTTTTGCAGTAAAAAATCGTATTTCGGTATTGTTTGGCTAAATAAAATTCCCTTTGCAGATAATTGTAAACTGCCATTTTTATTAGCTGTTAAAGATTGGATAATTGCTTCAATTACCTCTATATCTTCCTTTTTTAGCTTGTATAAAAATATAGTCTGCTCACCGGAACATATCATGCCGCTTTGATTTTGTGCAGCTATTTTATCATGTATTTGCAGGTGAACAGATGGTAAAGGGCTTGGCCCGGCCAATTTAACTTTAGCCAATTCTACAAATTTATATTCCATTATGCCACCACCGAGCGAACCACCTAATTGTCCGGCAGCATTTACAGCCATCATAAAACCCTGCCTGCCAGGGCTACTACCTTTACTTTCTAGTACATACAATAACATTACTGGTATTTGCATCTGCAAACTTTGCTGAATTAGCTGCCATGTTTGTAAATGTTTTTGCATCTTAACTAAATTCTAAAATCAGTTTATATATTTTTAGTAGCTGCTATTGTAGTAAAGCTGCTGTATTGATTGGTGATAAATTAAACTCCTCTGTATTATACTGATTATACAAATTCATCAATACTTTTTCTGGTGTCATAGGGGTATCAAATGCCGGGCTAGCCGTAGGGTTAAAGTTTTTAATAGCATTTCTCAATGCAAAAAATGCACCTATACCATACATTAAAGGTGGCTCCCCTACTGCTTTTGACCGAAAAATGGCCAGGTTATCTTTTTGTGTTTGTAAAAACTCAATGGTAATATCTTTTGGTACAGCATAAATATCGGGCACTTTGTAGGTAGAAAGTGCGTTAGTCATTAATTTACCATTGGTATCGTACAAAATTTCTTCCATTGTCATCCAGCCAATACCCTGTACCAAGCCTCCTTCAATTTGTCCTTTGTCTATAAGGGGATTCATACTACTGCCAAAATCATGCACCAACTTAACAGCATCAAACTCATAAGTTCCTCTTATACAATCTACTGTTACTTCGGTAATGGCTGTGCCATATACATGATAAGCAAATGGATGGCCTTTTTCTGTTTGTTTGTTAAAGTGAATATCGGGTGTAGCATAATGAGCATGCTCAGATAAACTAACCCGTTTATTGTATGCAGTTAATACAAGCCTATTCCAGTCAATTTCCGTTTTTTTCGACTGTACAAAAACATATTCATCCTCAATAGAAATGTCATCTTTTAAAACATTTAATTCTGCCGCGGCTACCGTTTTTAACCTGTCTAAAATAGCCGTACAGGCAATAAGGGCAGCTTTTCCGTTAAGATCGGCAGTAGCACTAGCTGCAGATGGAGAGGTATTGGCAATACGATAGGTATTGGTACTGTTTACTTTTATTTTAGCTGGCTGTATAGAAAATGTTCGTGCTACCACCTGCATCATTTTGGTATTTACACCTTGTCCCATTTCTACTGCGCCGGTGCTCACAACTACACTTCCATCGGTATAAATATGCACCAATGCCCTTGCCTGGTTCATTAGTGTGTTGGTAAATGAAATACCAAAGCAAATAGGCATTACTGAAATTCCTTTTTTATATACGTTGTTGGCAGCATTAAATTCATTTACTTTTTGTTGGATGGCAATCATATCAAAAGTAGAAAATGCCTTATCCCAACATTCGTTGGCTTCGCTGATTACTTTTTGTCCATAAGGCAATTCATCTCCTGTTTGCAATAAATTTTTTTGTTGAATTTCCCATGCAGCTATCCCAAGTTCGTCTGCTGCTTTTGCAATTGCAGCTTCAATAATAAACATTCCCTGTGGCCCTCCAAAACCCCTGAAAGCTGTATTGGGCGGTAAATTGGTGCGACAGCTAAAGGCTTTGGCGGTTACATTTGGTACAAAATAAGTGTTGGTACAGTGAAACAAACTACGCTCCATTACTGCCGGTGATAAATCTGCAGCAGCACCTGCATTTTGAAAAATAGTGGTTTCAAAAGCAATGATTTTTAGATCGCTGTTTAAGCCAATGGTAAAATCAGATGAATAAGGATGCCGTTTGCCCGTCATTCGCATATCTTCTGTGCGGTTAAGCGCATATTTTACTGGCCGTTTGGTAAGATGGGTACCCAAAGCACAAAGGGCAGCCCAGGTGTTTGCCTGGTCTTCTTTACCGCCAAAGCCACCACCAAGGCGAGTTACATCAATCTCTAACTGGTGCATTGCCAAGCCGGTAACCTTACTTATAGCTCGCTGTACTGCAGTAGGTGCCTGTGTAGAAGAATACACTTTTATAACAGCATTTTCCTGTGGCATTGAATAGGCTCCCTGTGTTTCTATATACAAATGCTCCTGGGCATTGGTGTCGCATACACCAGTAAAAACATGTACGCAATTGGCCATTTCAGCCTTGCTATTACCAATTTTAAATGTACGGGGCGGCACAATCAATTCGCCCTTTGCAGCAGCTATTCGTGGGTTGGTAATTACTGGTAGCGGTTCAATTACCACTTTAATTTTTTTTAAGGCTTGTCTTGCCTCTTTATCAGACTCTGCCAATACCAAAGCGATGGGCATTCCGCAAAAATGCACTTCATGTTCAGCCAATAACGGTTCATCTTGTATGATACCGCCAATCTGGTTTTCGCCTGTAATATCTTTATAGGTGATTATCCTTACCACCCCTTCGCAATTTTCAGCCTCTGTTGTATCAATACTAATAAGCTTTCCATGCGCCACTGTAGAATCAAAACAGGCTGCATACAGGGTTCCATAAACAATTGCAATATCATCTAAGTAAATTGATTCGCCACGGGTGTGGGTGTATGAGTCGATGTTTTTCATGTATTTATATTTCTTAAATAACAATCAGTTTAAAAAAGTAAAAATAAAATAATTTACCAGGTGCAATAATGACAAAACCCATTTTATTTTCAATAGAAATAGCTTCTCAATTTATTTATAAACCATCGTTGTATGCCTGCTTGTAGAAATATATTTTTAAACCCGGTTTTGCAGTTGAAAATATAGGTTCAATAATAGAAACTTTCTATCTCCTGAACCTTTTACGGAAACATCATCATAAAATGAGCCTTAATCAATTGACCTAGTAAAAAACGCTTATAGACTGCTGCCCCCCTTGCATCACTAATGGGGGCAATTTCTGTTTGTGCTAAAGCTATTACTTCCGAAATAGTTGTGTTTTCTACCTGTTTCCCTAT
>JBBQTZ010000216.1:0-8109 GCA_038234405.1 Chitinophagales bacterium | reverse complement strand
AAATATAAAATTTGCCAGGTATTATCGTCAATAATAAAATCGTTTACATGACCTATTTCTCCGTCGCTTGCCTGAATATGATAGCCTGTAACTTGCTCTGTACTTCGTAAATGCAAGTCGCCTTTTTTATCTGCTGCATTTAAGCCAGTATCTACATCAGGTTTAATTCTTTCATCAAAAAGAGGCGCTGTCAGCATCACTCCTCATAAGCTACCTGCATAAAAACCACTGCTCCAATATGGCTGCCAGCTATAGTGCTCATACAAATCCATCTCATGCTGGCGGGACACAGGTTTGTGCATATCAATACCTGGACTGTTGCTTACCTGTTCCTTTGTAAGATTCACAGGAATTCCACTTCCATCCCACTTAGTTTTTAGCAAAGCAACCTGCGAAATAAGTACCGAACGTCCAAAGAGCCAACTACCGGTTTTTACCACCAGAAAATGGATGTCCCAACTTTAGTCATCAAAATATAAAGCCTCAATTTTTCCTATTTCTCCATCGGTAGCCTCTATATTGCTCCCAATTAAACTTTTTAGATTATGTTACTTTTTATTATTTTTTAGTTTTAAATCGTTTTTACTACCTGCTGTAAAAAATTTTCTTCTTTAAAGGATCGAATCTGATTTTTATAAATCAGATTTTAATACCGCACCATTTGCTTTAACTATAATAGCTTCAATGGTTGTCATGGTTAATGCTGTTATTACCGCCATACTTCACAATTGCATGGTATCAATTTTATAATCGGGTACAATTACAATGCTAGAATTGTTTTTCAGCCTTTAAAACAACTTATTCTTTGCACTTAAATGCATAGTCATAAGGTTGTTTACATCAATCAAATTATTTTAAACAATGCATGCTTTAGTATTGATATGTTCCAGAAGATATATCACTTTTTTGTGCTGAGGTTTTCTTTGCTTTTTACGATGGCAGCTTACAATATGCGTAGTAGAGCCAATTCACAAAAAAATGGATTGTTAAAAGACTTTTGTTATTGTATTTGTTTTGGTAAAAAAATACCACCTATTTCGCCAAAACATAGTTGTTGTAAGTATAAAATGTTAAATAAGGTTAAGGCGCATCTATATAAATGGGAATACTTTAGCCATCTCTTTTCCTAATAGATGATTTTACATTTAAATTGTACTTATTGTAGAAAAATTTCCACAAAAGAGCATTTTGATTGGTGCCACACCTCATAATAACTCTCTAAATGTGCCAGATTTTCCTGCTGCTACAAATAGTATAATCTTTCAGTCTTATCATTTTGCATTGATTGCTGTTCAAGTACAAATTGATTGCAGCTTAAAATATTTACCAGGTTTTTTTACATAAAAAACCTTATCGGATTAAAATAAAATAAATGAAAGAAGTTTTACAATACTGAGAATAATCAGGCAGAAGCAGTTAGCGAGCTTATCATTTTTTTAAAATGAACATACCTGTTAAAGTAGTTTTGTACTATTGTAATTTCAGGTAATATATTTGAAGGAGGTACCAAAAAATATCTAATCAAATATCTAATCAAATACCTGTTGAGTTTATTTATTACTGTTAGAATTTTTGAACTTCGTTTTGTTTGTATATAGTTCTTCTCTCACGGCTTTTGTATTGTTTCCTACCTTTTTAATAGCAGACAATAATTCTTCGCATCCTGAGCCCAAATGTGCCGACCACCATATAAATTCTCCCAAATTATTTGTATCAATTTGAGACAAATCTTTGGGTAATTTCATTTCAACTTTATTACTCATTGTTAAAGTAAGTTTAATTTAAATTACACTTTTCGGGGGAACACTAACTGTTACGTCGATTTCAATTTACCTGTTTTTATTTGTAAAAGGATACAATTACTCTAATTCTAATTTTTTGTTTTTCTAAAATTTATTATTAATTAGGTTTTTATTTCTTTTTACCACATCTATCAATCAATCAATTTTGAAAAAGCACTATTGAAATGGAATAGGAAGACCATGCAGGTATGTACTGATTTTTTACTATAGGCATTAATGTTAGCAGTTGATATATCTGCTGTCGTTCCTGTTCTAACTCGTTGCTTAAAACGAATCTTGCTATCCTGAATGCCGATGTTGGTATTGTACGGTAATTGTATATTTTTTATAGTATGTAGGGTTTGCAAAACCGGAATATACTATCTGGCTTTACTCTCAACTACTATCACCTTTTAGCTTTTTCCTGTAGTCTTTCCAATCTTCTATAGATGGAATGAGGAAATCTTTTTAGGTTATTCATGTAGCTTTAGGTAATTTAATTGTACTTTTTTTTATTAGCCTTATACCAAAACAAAAACCTTCATTATAGAGTTTTTTTGGCAAAACCGGCTCTTTTTCTTAGGTGAAGTGCGGCTCATATTTTAAGTGGCAATGTTAATTATCAGTATATATAAAAAGCAAAAAAGCAAAATAAATTTGCTTTTTTGGGAGAGCCTGGCTCTGTTTCTTATGTGGCTTGCCTGATTCGGGTTTATGATAAATGCCAGAAGGCTGTCAAATAAAGGTGCACCTAAAGTTAATAATATTTAATTAAAGGGATCTGTATTTTTATGCAATCGTAAACACAATAAGCTTCTTTTTATTGGAGCTTTAAAACTTTGCATAAAATAAAGCTTGCCATGCAATAGGCTGAGGTTGGTGTTTTTGCCAACATCCGAAGGCTTGAGCTGTAGTGTAGTAAATTCTAACTCCAATATTCTAACTCTAATATTCTAACTCTAATATTACAACTCTAATATTACAACTTTAATATTACAACTCTTTAGCTCATCAATTTGCGCTATTGTATTTATATCAATTTGAAGAGGGTTTGGAAAAATGATGTATTCGCTTTTGTGAAAAATTGCTTAATAGTATTATAGTTATACAGCATAGGCTGAGTATCCTGATAAACAACTTAGTACCTCATGCTAAAATAGCTGCGTGCATTTGTAAGGGGTGCATCCCAAATTGTCGCAGTAACAAGTGGTGGTGAGGGCACCGACCCGGCTGAGCCTCGGTCAAGGTCCTCACGTGTCCTCACCGACCGAAATCAGGAGCGATAATTTGGAATGCACCCTTTGTAAGTTGCCTTTAAATAAATTGTAAGTTTAATAGGCGTTTTATATAAGAGTAAATACGTTGAATGAACCATTATTTTGCCACTCTAAAACTGCTATATGGTTAAAGCCAGACTATGATTGGAAAGCGGGGGGACTTGCTCCTAAATAAGTTGGGTCTTTTACAACTTAAATGCTACCTCTTCACCCTTTTCTTATTTTAAGCACCATACTTTTTAAGTCAATTACTTGCTTTTTAATTTTTGGATAATCTTTAAAAGTTCGCTTCTGTTTTTTGCCTGATGGTAAAACTTAGGCAATTTTTCCAAAAGGGTAAAATGACTTCTATCTTTGTGTTCTCGTAAAGATGCGGCAATGTATTGTTCTAAATAAATAAGGTGTTGATGGTTATAAGCCCAAAATACTTCATCTTTAAAATTGGCTTTCAACCATAGTGCTACCTCAAAAAAGTAGTTGGCAGCAGTTGTTACAAACTCATTTTTACCAATGCTTGTGCTCACTTCTTTGTTGTATCCGCAATGCACACAAAATAAGCGGGCTGTTTTGGTTGCTGTATTTGTTTTAGCAACAGCCTTACCGGAACATGCCGGGCATACCACCCACACTTCACTATAAAAATGAGCAAGTACCAAATTTTCATCCTGAAAGCGATTGGTTGAATGCATGTTTTTTAGGTTGAAGCTAAGCTATTGCTTTAATATTGATTGGTAACAAAATTCAAAGACTTTTTCCAGCAACGACTCTCAGCGAGTATAGGCGAGGGCGTCTCCTTTGCCATGATTACTAATTTTTCTTTTTAAGAAAGACAACTTCCATCCGATTGTTATCGGATCACATAATGTTGTTAATAAGATATCGCTTTATAGTGAGCAACATATATGGCTAACATGTAGGCTATTAAGGATACTTTTAAACGAAGGGAAATAATTATACCTACATTCTACTTTTCAAACACAGCTTTATGTATTTCTCTTTTTGCAAAGCCATACAATAAGCCGCTTAACAAAAGAAAAGCTGTAAATAAACTTCCTATTAGAAAACCAGTTATAAAAAAGAGGATTTTGGAGGGTTTTACTATATCAAATGGAGCAGTAGGTTTGTCTAATACAGATATAATGGGCGTTACTTTTTGCAGGTGCCAAAGGGCTTCATCTCTGTTGCTGATAAACATATCCCGCTGCCTTACTACCCTCGATTTTTCTGCATTGATATTATTTTTCGGGATATTGAATTCCAATAATTCCGGTGGTGCAAACAGGGTGGTTTGCTGCATGCTGATGGCTCTCTTATCTACACCATTTATGATGCCTTGCAGCGAGTCAATTTTCCCCAAAGTAAAATTATAATCGTCTGCTGCTTTTTGCCTTTTAAGATCAATGTAAAAAGCAGAAAGTTCATCAATTAACGTATAAGAAACCGGCGAAACAAGGGATTGATTGGTACTGGTAAAATACAATTCCAATACCCCATTCTTGCTCATTTTTGCATTGATGCTGTTCTTTAATATTTCTCCGCCAACTATAGCTATTGCAACACTGTCTGTAGGTACTTCAACCAGGGTACTAAAAACCCCTTTGTTGTTGTTTAACTCTTTAACCAACAGTTCTCCAATAGTTTTATTTTGAAATTGTGGTAACTTTTTTGTAGCCACTTGCTCCCTTATACTCCGGCTGAGCGCTAGTTCTATAATATTAATGGTAGCCTCACTGCTAAAAGATTTTGGTGCATCACTCAAACCTAATATGCCATTGAGCATGCTGCTGCTAATGCCATTATCGGAGGGAGATGTAAGTGGAAAAAGTGTAGCTTTTGAAGTGTAGGTAGCTGGTTTACTGGCAAATACAAACAGGAATAATACAGCTATTACCACACCTGCCAACAGAATGATAAGTCTTGTTTTTTGTAGTTGTGCAAACAGTTGTTGTATTAAATCTTTGTTATCCACTTTAATTTTTTTATTTGTTACTCAGCAATAAGTAGGTAACTACCAACGGTATGGCAGATGTTAAACCTTGTACTACTGCATTGCCAATATCTTTTCCCTCTGGTCTTTCGGGTACGGTAATAGTGCAGCCTTCTTCTACAGAGGGATAAAAGTGTACAAAAAATAAATTTTTGGTACGCTTGCTTTTACCGTTGGGGTAGGTTACAAAAATTCTTTTACGCCATGGCCGTAAGCCAAATCCTCCGGCCTTATCAATGTAAAAAGCAAGGCTGCTGTGGTCTTTATCATAAGTAATTTTTAATGGCGATTGCACTTTGCCCTGCACAGTGACAAAGGGATTTATTTCTGGTATGTAAATAATATCGTTTTCCTGCAATACAATATCTTGCTTTGAACCTTTATTTTCCATTGCTTTTTGCAGATCAATACTAATAGGCTCCTCGTTTACAGCTAGCTGTTTATCTGCCGGTAATTCAGTGCTGCCAATTGTTTTCTGTGTTATTTTCCCTTTTAAAACATCAGTACTTTTTCTGTACAATAAAGCACCGCTGCTATTGGCATTGTCTGCCAGGCCGCCTGCTCTTTCTATATAGGAAGAAAGCCGTTCAAATTTATCTAACCGTGGATAGGCTCCCTGGTATTTAACCAATCCTATTATCTGTATATTTTGTTGCAGTGCAAAAGTTGGATTTTTTCTTACATGCACCTGATCGTAGGGCTTTAATATTACTTTTGAAGCAGCAGAATCAAGCTCAAGGTTTGACTGAATGCTGTAAGATTTTACCAATGTACGGGTGGGCTTTAAGCCTTGTTTAGCAGAGTCCATATCTACTATGCTCGCAATTTCCAGCCGGCCAAACTCTGCCGAGGGCTTTAATCCGCCAGACAAATAAATCAGGTCTTGCAGCGTCATTCCACCATATTTTTTCACCTTGCCCTCTTTACGAATTTCACCATCAATCATCACAAATTGCTGCTCATTAAAATCGCTGTTAGCAAATAATTGTATTACATCATTTGCCTGAATTGGTACATTGTTAAGGCTGCTGCTATTAAGTTTATTGTAATCTGTAAGGTTTATTTCCAGCTTATCTGTTTTAATATTGGTAGAGTCGCCGGCACCACGAAAAATATAGGCCCTTGGCAGATAAGTATTGCTGTTTATACCTCCGGCCCGGTTTATTACATCAAACAAATGGTCGTTGGCTCTAATTTCATAAATCCCCGGGTAAGCCACAGCACCATTCAGTTCTACCTTATTTACAATGCCGGGTTTTATCAAATCAGTTCTTACAATGTCGCCATCCTGTAACTCATAATCCTGGTTGGATAGTTTTAAGATTGCTGTAGCATTTACATCATGTATTACCTGCTGCTCAGTTTCTGTACGTATTATTTTTACGGCAGAAGTAAATGCATCCGGAGTAAAGCCACCGGTATATTGGATCAATGCTTTTAATCCTTCATTTTTTAATAACTGGTAATACATTGGTCGCTTAAACTGACCGGTAGCCAATACCTTTTTTTCTACAAAAGATACCAGTACAAAGTCGTTGTTTTGCAGGTATATTTTTTTGCCCACATCGCCGCTTGTAAGATATTTATACACATCCAAAACTTCTATTACCCTGCCGCCACGCTTTACCTGTATTTCCCGCAGATTACCAAATTCTGATATGCCTCCTGCAAGCCCAATTACATTAAAAGCATTGGAAAAAGCTGATACTGTTTTTGGACCCGGGTTTGCCACTTCTCCTACCACATTTACGTTAATGGTACGGGGCTGCCCCAGCGTAACTTGTATATTGGTACCTGCCGGTACCTTGCTGCTAAACCTGGCGTAAATGAGTTTTTGGGCAGTTTCAAACGTAAGCCCCTGCACAGTTATTTTTCCCAGGCCGGAGGGGAAAATAGCCCCGTCTCTTGCCACAATATAATCCTCCTGGTACTCGCCACCACCCCATAAGGATACAATGATATGATCACCAACGCCAATGGGGTAATCTAACGGTGGTGTAGATAATTCAGTTACATCATTCATGGCAGCATTTTTAAAAATATAGGCGCCATACGTATCATCGGGTCTGCTATAACTTCTTTTAATATTATCCTGAAGCGTACTGTCTTTATCCAGCAATTTTATCTCTGTTTGTTTGGCATTTACAAGCGTTTCCTTGTTTTTATCTGCCCCGGTATTTTTACGCTGATTGTTATCTTTAAAATAATTTTCAAACCCGGATTTTGTCATTTGCGTTGGCTCTGTAATGCCAGGTACCAGCTCATTTAACTGCTGTTGGGTAGGTATTTGCTGGCTATACATTTTGGTAGCAATGCCACAAAAAAACATCAGCAAAAAGGAGATTTTAACTATATAGAAAAATGGTTTATTTTTTATTGCAAATCTTGACATTTGTAAATTATTTAGTATCAACCTCGTGCATTTACTGGCAATTGGGATCTGTTGTAGAAATTGATGTAAAGCGAACATTCAGTATTTGCAACAATTCCACATTGTAGAACCAGGTATTTATACTTACAAACGAAGAAAGGAGTAATTTATTATTGTATTTTCCAGTTTATGGAATTTATGTTGTAGAAGATTGAAATATTTTAACTAAAGGAAATTTTTTGTAACCGTCATTTGTTTTTCATAGCATCTTCGGTGGCCCGTCCGAATGGCAAGGCCGGGCGGACGTTGCACACCCGTCTGAATGGCTATCAGCCGGGCGGGATTTTATAGCATACCATTTAGGAGCTTTATCCACACAATTTGTTCCTGCACAGGCTTCATTTTTTATCAATATCATCCCTAAACAAGTTATTGCAAAGGTTGCTGTAAAGCCTTTTCAAAATCGGTCCAAATTTCTTTTACTATAGCTGCGGCAGGCATAATTTTGGTAATAAGTGCTGCTACCTGTCCTATTTCCAATTCACCATTTTCAAGATCACCTTCAAACATGCCTCTTTTGGCCCGCCCATGGCCTAATAGCGTAGCAAGATCTGCCATAGAAGCACCAGCATTTTCAGCTTGCTGTACCTGTTGAAAAAAATTATTTTTAATTAGTCGAACCGGTGTAAGCCC
>JBBQTZ010000215.1:0-8137 GCA_038234405.1 Chitinophagales bacterium | reverse complement strand
TTGTAATGGCATGGCAAATTCCTCCGCAAAATCAAGCAGGGCAAAAGTTACACCAATTAGTAAAGTCTTTTGATGCTGGCTTTCCAAAGTTAAAAGGGTATCTTTTAACTCATTGGTATTGTGTAAATAAAAACCACTTTTTGTATGATTGGATTGTTTTATTAATTGGTTGGCCATCACTACCAACGATGAATTATTACGCTCTAAATAAGATGGTAACAATGCAAGGATGCACCAATCTTCTGCATTGCCATAAAATTGTTTAAATGTAGTAATAAAGCTTTCCTCATATAAATCAAGGTCTTTAACATAATGCTTACTATTAATGGAGTTAGTAGTGCCACTGCTTTCAAATATAGCAGCAGGGCTAAATTGGGTGCTTACAACTGTATGTGTTTTGAAAAACGAAATGGGCAAAAAAGGAATTTTACAAATAGCATCAACCCTTCTCACAGCTATTTTTAGCGTTTGGCAATATTGCCTGTACAGCAAATTATGCTCATGTTGGTATTTAAAAACTTGTAATGCTATTCTTTCAAAAGAATGTTGGTTAACTGTAAATATTTCTTGTTTAAGCATAAATGATTCAAAAAGTTTCAATACATATTATAGATAGGCATAATTTACTACAGTTAGGTTTATTTTTAACTATTGCTATTCAAATTCTATAGCTACATTTGATAAATAATTTACAAAGATGCGTAACACAATTTTAATTGCTCTTTTTGCTTTACTTTTTATCGGTTGTAAAAAAGACAAATTTACTTCTAAGCCACAATTAACATTTAAATCCATCAATACAAAAGTGCTCGATAGAGATCAAATTGTGATTTTTACATTAGCCTACACTGATTTAGAAGGCGACCTTCAAGATTCAATTTATGTAGAGAAAGTTGAACCAAAATGTGCTTTGAGTGGCTTCAAAACAAAATATTTACTTCCCAATTTTCCCTCCACAAAAAATTCTGAAGGAGATATACAGGTTTCATTTGGGTATAACGTAAGTAATTTTCCACTATTAAAGGCTCCGCAGTGTGGAAGAAACGATACTTGTTATTTTCGATTTTCTTTAAAAGATAAAGCACAAAATGTAAGTGATACTATCAACTCAGATGTATTTGTTATAATAAAATAAGCGCCACGCAAAAATTATTCAACTTTATTTTAACTACAGCTATTTGGGCAGCCGTTTGTGCAGTAGCCATGGTAGTACAAACCCTGCAAGTACTACATTTACCTATCAATTACCCTCTTTGCTTTTTAGTATTTTTTTCTACTTTATGCAGTTATAATTTTCATTTTTTATTGGGGGCTATATACTTGCATAAACAATTATCAGCCAATTTTTTATTGCAACAAAAAAAGCGGATTATCTTTTTTTTAACCGGAGCTGCTGGCGTTGCAGTTTTCTTACTACCAGCTCAAATTAATATTTGGCTATTTTTTTTGGCTGCTTTCTTTACCGGGTTATATTCCATGCCATTGCTACCTGTAAATATGCCAGCCTTTGTAAAAAACAATGGGTTTGCAAAAACTGTGCTGCTTGCTTTTACCTGGATGTTTGTTACTGCTTACTTGCCGATGCACCAGGCAGGTATTAACATTGCAGCGAAACTTAGTATAGTATTACTTTTTCAGCGCTTTGTGTTTATGCTTATTTTATGCTTATTGTTTGATTGTAAAGATGCTGCAACAGATAAAATAATAGGTTTTCACAGCCTTGCTACAGATGTAAAACCAGTATATATTAAATGGAGTATTTATGCCTTATTTGGCCTGCTGTTCGGTATAAATTTCCTTCTTCAAAAAAATGGGTTATCCCTTTTAGATGTTGTAGCATTTAGTGCAATTACAATTATTTGCTTTTTTGTATATCTTTTTTCTTTGCAAAAAAGAGGTTATGTATTTTATTATTTTTGGGTAGATGGACTAATGATATTATCAGCGCTATTAACTGGATTGGTAGCAATTGTTTAATCATATTTTCTTTAGGAGTAAATTTATTTAGGCATTTAGCCGGTTCGTAGATACGTATTTTATGTATTTTATTAAAGTTGCTGCAAATTGTTGAAAACAAACTAAACCATCCTGAAAATAAAAGATTCCTGGTAACGTCTCATTGTTAGTTGTGAGACGGTAGCAGGAATCCAACATTTTAATATTTTATTTATTAATCGTCTTTTTTATTCATTTTCACTTTCACTTTACCGTTCTTTTTTATTTTATATTTTTTAATGTCGGTTGAATTGTTTTTCCACGGATCATCACCGGTGTAAGTAATTGGAAACTGTGGTGAAGTTTTTTCTACTACTATTGTTGCTGGCAGTGTCTTTGTCATTAATCAGGTAGCAGAAACTTTATCATGGTACCAATAATTACCTGTTGACTGATCAAAATAAACGTCGCTCGAAGGGTAATAAGAATACTTGTGCGGCGTGGCAGTAGTGGTAGTGGTAGTAGTGGTCTTTGTTGTACTATCTACCTGGGCAAATGCAGAAAATATACTTCCACACACCAGTAAACTTAAAAAGATTTTTTTCATGTCGTGAGTTTTTATGTTTTTAAATAAATGAAAAAATTTAATCTTATTGAAAAGATAAATGATGCACATTTACATCATTTATCGTTTTCTATAATTAGCTAAATCTTATTTTGTAAAGATGAATACAATCAAATAGATATTCATTACACAATCCATTCTTATAATTACATAATTCACACAGCAGATAAAATGAATTACCTAAATGCCTAAAACTATAATGGTTTTTTACACAGCCTCATAATAACTAAAAGCCTTGTTACTATAGTTTTACGCTGCAGGTTGCAAGGTTATGTTCCAAGGCTATATTGTAAAATATCAATCATCAATAACCTCTGTAAGAACTGTTATTTACACTCCGGTGGTGCATTGATTGGCGGGAACTGTTACAGGCGGATAAAATTAATAAGGAAACTAAAAGCACAGGAAGTAATTTGTTAAGGTAGTTTTTCATAGTTGTAAAGTTTTAGTAGTACAGATTTATGGAGATTAATTTAATTATTGAACGTTTATAAAAGAAATTTATTGCTGCATAAGAGATATTAGTGTATTGCGATTGTTCATAACACTACCAATCATTTACCAAAAGTCAGGCAGTTTTTTTTAAGCAGAATGCACTTTATTCTGCTTTGTTTTTCCTTCATAATTTTTAGTTTTCTCAGGTGGATTTCTGTGTTGTAGGTATGATCCTGGCTTAATGTTTCGCAATCGCAGCAAGGTACATGACCTTACTACAAGCCAGGCCGGATGGCTCCTCAGCTAATCTGTAAAGCCTTTAGTGGAGACATGCCCAGGCTCCTTTAAATGATCCCATGTAAGCGCAGGTCTCCCTATCTGTTGCCAACCGTCATTAATGTTACCAAATAGGCGCAGGTCTCCCTACCTGTTGCCCAATCGTTACTACTACATTGAAATGAGTACATAGTAAATCTCAAAAGGGGTTTCCAGTTTTAAAAATCATTTTAGTAAATCCCCAACAGGCGCAGGAGTGGAAGAAATCAGGGGGCAGGGCTCTGTCCTGTGTCTGCTTTTTTACTAATGCATCAAGCGTATAGCCGTAAATGCTGTCGGGTAAAGATTGTATGATGATAGCCCACAAAAATTTTTTTAATTGGTACCAACCACCCCTAACCCCTCCAAGGGAGGGGTTAGGGGTGGTTGGGAGGATAATAATTCATCTAAAAATTACAGCATTCTGTCCCCTCCTACAGAAACCGGGATAAACAATATTAGATCAGTTGAATAGTGTTGATTGATAAGTTGAATTATTCAATTGCTACTGATTATAACCAGTGGATGATTAAGAAAAAAAATGAATGATGGCTTTAGCCAAACAACTTTGCTGGGTAAATAACACAGTTTGGGTTAGGCCACCATTTTTGACCATATTGTTATTTTAAACCTCCAGTTTAAACTGGAGGCAATTGAAAAATTATCTGGGAATTAGAAGCTTTTGATAAAAAATATTTGATTTCAAAACCACCCCTAACCCCTTCATTGTGGGGAATATGCAAAACACTGTTTGACTAGAAAAACCACCCCTAATCCTTGTATTGGAGGGGAATTAAAGCCCCTAACCCCTCCCATGAAGGGGAATATGCAAAAAACTATTTGACTAGAAAAACCACCCCTAACCCCTCCAAGGGAGGGGAATTATATGCCAATAGTTTCTCCAATGAAGGGGAATTAGATGCCAAATGTTTCTCCAATTGGGGAATAAGAATCCTTTGAAGAAAATAAAACACCCTCATTTAATTAAAAATGAGGGTGAAGAAATGAATTGATTCCGGTAGTTATTGAATGGAATATTTATACTTATATTTTTCGAACAACTGCTTGTGTTTATTATCGAGGTTAAGCTCCCGGCCCTGTATAAAAGCTTGGGTAACCTTGCTACTTTTCATATCGAGCAGGTCGCCTTCGCTGATAACAATATTGGCATCTTTGCCAATCTCTAATGAGCCGGTAATGCTGTCGATACCCAAAATTTTTGCAGCATTGAGTGTGATTGCGGTAAGGGCTTCTTCTTTGGTTAGTCCGTAAGCTGCCATGGTGCCTGCCTGAAAAGGTAGGTTGCGTTGCTGCCAATAGCCGCTGCCTTCATCCTGACAAATGGTGAATACAACGCCGGCTTTTTGCAGCACTGCTCCGGTTTTGTAAGGCTGGTCCACATCGTCATCATCTGTTGAAGGCAGGCTGTGTGGCTGTGAGAGAATAACTGCAACTTTATTTTCTTTTAAAATATCTGCAATAATCCAGCTATCACTACCGCCAATAATGGCTAACTTAAAACCAAATTCTTTGGCAAGATCAATAGCCATCATCATTTCTTTTACCAGGTCGCAATGCACAAAAAAGGTTTGGCTTTGATTGTACAAACCTTTTACTGCTTCAAATTTTAAATTGATGGTGGTATGTTTACTTTCTGCATTGTAGGCTTTAGCTTCTCTTAAAAATTTGCGTATTTCTTCAATTTTATCCAGGCCTTGTTTTATAAGATCTACCTGCTCGGCACCTCTGCGGCGAAACTGGTTTGGCCTGTTCATTAACACGGGCATATTAATGTGTATGCCATTGTCTGTTTTATAAGCTGCATCTTCCCAGTTCCATGCATCTAATTGCACTACTGAGGAACTGCCACTGATGGTGCCGCCGCCGGGTACAATATTGGCCAATAAAATACCATTGCTGCGAAGCGTATTGATCACTTTACTATCGGTATTATAAGCTACAATAGAATGAATATTGGGGTTAAAATCTCCTAACTCCGTAAAGTCGGCAGAGGCACGAACAGAACTGGTTTCTACAAGCCCTAAATTGGTAGCCGGCGCTATTACACCCGGATAAACCTGTTTGCCCCCCGCATCTATAATCACAGTGGGGGCAGCGGCATTAAAATCGCCATTGCCAACTGCGGTAATTTTTCCTTTTTCAAAAAGGATATAGCCATTTTCTATTACAGTGCCATTGCCTGTATGAATGGTTGCATTTTTTATTAAGATTGGATGATCTTGCACCGGTGATGGGTGCATGTTTTCCTGTGCCTGCACAGTATATGCAACTGACAGGAGGTATAAAAAAAGTATTTTTCGCATGGTATTTATTTTGAAAATTTAGAACGGCTGTTTGTTTATTTTATCAGTTTGTTTTATCCTTTGGTTTGTTTGGTGATGTCACTTAACCAAGGCGCAACAATTCAACATTTACTGACTGTCTAATGATATCAATCTTTCTTCAATTCTATCCCAAAGGCTATTGCTGTGAGCATGGTCATCTTCACAATAATTTTTTTGACGAAAAGATGGTATAGCTGGGCCGGTTTTTTCTCCACCTTTTTTTGAGCCAATCATTTTTTGAATGAGCCTGCTTCTTTCTTTTATTACATCTTCTCTTATCAGTTTATCTTTTTCTCTGTCAAAATAAAAGATACCATCTACCATTGTTTTTTCTGCTACTGCATAAATACTTAACGGGTGATTGCTCCATAAAACAAGGTCGGCATCTTTACCTACTTTTATGCTACCTGTTCTGTCGCCCACATGCAGCATGGTAGCCGGGTTAATGGTTACCATCTTCAATGCTTCCTGTTCATCCATATTGGCGTATTTTATACTCTTTGCTGCTTCCTGGTTCAGGCGTCTTGCCATTTCTGCATCATCGCTGTTGACGGCTACATTTATGCCTGCTTTTTGCATAATGTAGGGGTTTTGTGGTATGGCGTCAATTACTTCCACTTTGTATCCCCACCAATCACTAAAGGTAGATGCAGCAGCACCATGTGCTTTCATTTTGTCTGCTACCTTATAGCCATCTAAAATATGGGTAAAAGTATTAACGGTAAACTTGAATTTATCTGCCACTTTTATCAATGAATTAATTTCACTTTGTACATAAGAGTGGCAGGTGATAAAGCGTTTTTTATTCAGTATTTCTGATAATGCATCCAACTCAAGATCTTTCCTTTTGCCAATACCTAATAACTGGTATTCCTGCGCCCGGGTAAAGGCATCTGTTAATACCTGTTCTACGCCCATCCGGGTATCCGGAAAACGAGTATTATTGGGTGTGGAAGAACGTTTTACATTTTCGCCTAATGCAAATTTTATAAATGGATCCCAGTTACTGAACTTTAATTGCTCTGCATTGGCACCCCAACGAAGTTTTAGCAATTGCGTTTGTCCGCCAATAGTATTACAGCTACCATGTAGAATATGACTGCTGGTAACGCCACCGCTTAACTGGCGATAAATATCCATGTCTTCTGGGTCAATAATATCTGCAATTCTGGTTTCGGATGTAACGCTTTGCGAGCATTCATTAATGCCGCCTGTACCTGCAATATGTGAGTGTTCGTCAATAATACCGGCAGATAAATGCTTGCCTGTACCATCCATAATTTTTGCAGTACCATCGGTTAAATTTTTGCCTATGGCAGCAATTTTTCCATTTTTAATTAATACATCTGTGTTTAATAATTTGCCTGCTGCGTCACTCGTCCAAACGGTAGTATTTTTTATCAGAATATTTTCCTGATTGGGCATTGTTTTGTAGCCATAGCCATTAAATGGATACGTTACAGTGCCAGTGTTAACAGCGGCAGCATCCTTTTTTTTCTGCTTTAAACTATCAATTGGTTGTTTAAATTCGCTGGTTTTAGTGGCCGTCCAGCTTATCCATTCACCAGATATGTATTGGCCTGAGCCTAACCAGGCAGTGTCGCTCAATATACCACTTAATCTTACCGATAAAGCAGTATCTTTTTTAAAATTGATGGCAAGTTTTACCAGGCGATCGTTTATAATTAAATCAGCTTTCAGTGTATCTTTTCCAATGATAGAAGCTGTTGGTTTAGCAGCATCTCCTTTAAGTTCTAACTGATACTTTTCTTTATTAATTACCAGGTTGTAATTGCCACGGTAATCTTTCCAGCCTTCTTCTTTTACTACATATTTATTGCCCTGTACCCAGTTTTGATAAATCACAGTTTTTTCTGCAAATACCGGCCCCGAGGTGATAAGGAAATTGGCAATTTTACCAGCATCAAGGCTACCAACTTTATCATATATACTTAATAGGGTAGCAGGGGTTTTGGTTAAGGCCTCTAATGCTTTTTGTTCGCTTAAGCCCGCCTGTATTGCTTTACGAAGGTTGCTTACAAAACTGGTAATATCTTTTAAGCCATAGGCAGTAATAGCAAAATTGATAGTTGATTTTTCAAACATTGCCAGGTTGGTGGCTGCCATTTCCCAATGTTTTAAATCTGCCAGCGAAATAAATCTTGCATCTGTGGGGTCTTCTACATCCATTGCCTGTGGAAAATTAATTGGTAAAATATAGGTGGCATTGGTAGCTTTAATTTCCTGCATACGCTGGTACTCGTTTCCACTACCTTTTATAATAAATTGAACACCAAATTCATCACCTATTTTATCAGCCCTTAAATCATTCCATTTATCATTGCTTTCAAATATTTGCGGTAAGGTTTGGTTATTGTTGAATGCTTGTAATGATAGATTAACACCTTCTTCCGCAGGTTTTGTTTTATACCATTGAGCATCCAAATAATTTTGACGAAGTAATGCAATGGCACCCATCAGC
>JBBQTZ010000214.1:0-8237 GCA_038234405.1 Chitinophagales bacterium | reverse complement strand
CCCATGCCAGGGGATTTTGAATCTTTAAATGTATCGGTTGCAAATGGTATCATACTATATGAAGCCATAAGGCAAAGAACAGCAGTAATGTAGAATAATGATTTTATTTTCCTACTTACAGTTTTTGTAAATATTGCATCTCCGTTTTCACAAAATTTTTTATTTTAATAACAAAAAATACAATGGTAAAATGCTTTATTTATGCCGGGAATAATTTTTCTTTTTATTATTCCAATCTGATTAGTTAATAACACCTTCCTTAGCTCGATTCAATATAATATCTGTTGGCTATCGGTGCATAGAATTGTAATTGTAAATCAATAGCAAAATTAAACCGCAATAAAACTATACTGTAACCTGGTATTTTGGGTTAGCAATCTGCAAAGTATTTATGGGTGCATCCCAAATTGTAGCTCCTGATTTAGGTCGGTGAGGACACCGACCACTTGTTGCTGCTACAATTTGGGATGCACCCGTATTTATTTACAAGTAAAGCTATATTTTAGTTAGATTACTTTACAAATAAAAAAGGCTTGCAAATTAAATATTTGCAAGCCTTTTTTATTTGTTTTAAGAGCGGACCGGACGGGACTCGAACCCGCGACCTCTGCCGTGACAGGGCAGCATTCTAACCAACTGAACTACCGATCCAAAGAACTATATTCCCTAATATTTTATAAGTAAATGGCTTATTTTTTTAGGGATTGCAAAGATAGGTTTTTCATTTTCTCAACCAAAAATTTTTATAAAAAAATTTAAAGTTAATTTTACATTTACAATAGTATTTAACATCAATCTGCTAAAAAGAATATTACTATATGCCTGAATTAAAGAACCGACAGTTTCTGGATTTTGAAAAGCCAATAAAAGATTTGTATGAACAAATTGATATACTAAAAGTTTCTGCTGAAAAAAGTAAAACAGACATGAGCAGCGCCATTAAGGCAATGGAGCAACGAATTGAAGAAACTAAAAAAGAGCTAACGCAAAATCTTACTCCCTGGCAAAAGGTACAATTGAGCCGTCACCCGGATAGGCCGTACACATTGAAATACATTCAAAATATGTGTACAAATTTTATTGAATTACATGGGGATAGAAATTTTAAAGACGATATGGCAATGATTGGGGGTTTTGCTGATTTTGACGGCGAAACCGTAATGGTAATAGGACAGCAAAAAGGTATTAACACAAAGATGCGTCAACTTAGAAATTTTGGTATGGCTAATCCTGAGGGGTACCGCAAAGCTCTTCGATTAATGAAATTGGCTGAAAAATTCAATAAACCAATTATTACATTAATTGATACGCCGGGGGCTTATCCGGGAATGGGCGCCGAAGAAAGAGGGCAGGGTGAAGCCATTGCGAGAAATATTTATGAAATGATGAGACTTACCGTACCTGTAATATGTGTAATAATTGGTGAGGGGGCCAGTGGAGGCGCATTAGGAATAGGAGTGGGGGATAGGGTTTTTATGATGGAGAATACCTGGTACACAGTAATATCGCCTGAAAGTTGTAGTAGTATATTGTGGCGTAACTGGGATAATAAAGAAACTGCTGCTGAACAGCTTCGGTTAACTGGAAATGATATGCTTGGCTTTGGTTTGGTTGATGCTGTAATTCCAGAACCTTTGGGCGGTGCTCACTGGGATTATAAAGAAGCAGGAACAATACTTAAAAACTTTTTAAAGCCTGTATTAAAAGAACTTAAGGCATTATCCTCAAAAGAAAGATGCGATCAGCGAATAGATAAGTTTGTAAAAATGGGATTTTGGGATGAATTGCCTGTAGAAATTTAGCAATAAATAAATGTGATTTTACAAAAAAAGCCACTTAAATATTTTGTATTTAAGTGGCTTTTTTATTTAGTTATTACCATGCTTTTTATAAACTTTACGCCAATTTTTGCAATCAAAATTATTGTAAGGCTTTTTTACAGGTAGATAGTAATATTCAGCAAATGCTTTCAGCAAATTGTGTCTTTATGTTGCTGTTGAAAATTATGATCTCTATTTTTAGCTTAGCAAAATTGCACCTATCTTCTTCATTCACATCTGTTAATATATTCTGCATTCTCTTTACTATTAGCGGCTTATCTTTGAAAAAAAGATTACTGCTATGCTAAGAGTTGGAATTATGGGTGTAGGACATTTAGGGAAATTTCACTTGAATAACTGGAAAGAAATTGAAGGTGCAACCATAGTAGGTTTCTACGACCCTAATAATGAAACTGCATCAGATGTAATCAATAAATATAAATTAAAAAGATTTGATTCTGTAACTGCACTTTTAGATGAATGTGATGCGGTTGATATAATTGCGCCTACTTCTTATCATTTTGAATTATGCAAAGCTGCTATTACAAATGGTAAGCATGTGTTTGTAGAAAAGCCATTGGCAAATACAATGGATGAGGCAAGAGAATTGGTAAAACTCGCTAAGGAAGCTAACATTAAATTTCAGGTTGGCCATGTTGAAAGATTTAACCCTGCATTTTTGGCTCTAAAAGAATACAAACTCGAACCTATGTTTATAGAGGTACATAGGTTGGCACAGTTTAACCCAAGAGGTACTGATGTAAGCGTTATATTAGATTTGATGATACATGATATTGATATTATTTTAAGTTTGGTAAATAGCAATGTAAGAAGCATTTCCGCAAATGGGGTAGCAGTAATGAGCGATACCCCCGATATTGCCAACGTGCGAATTGAATTTGATAATAAATGTGTTGCTAATCTTACGAGTAGCAGAATATCAATGAAAAAAATGCGGAAGATGCGTCTGTTTCAAAAAGATGCCTATATCGGGATAGATTTTTTGGAAAAAAAGACAGAAATAATCAAACTAAATTCTCCGGAAGATAAAAATGTATTCACATTTGATATTGAAACAAACAGCGGAAAAAAAACAATTGCCATTGCAAACCCTGCAGTAAAGGATGGAAATGCCATAAAGCTGGAATTAGCTGCCTTTTATGATGCTATTAAAAATAATACAGAAACTTTGGTAACTGTTTTTGATGGTTTTAGGGCAATGGATGTTGCGCATCAAATTTTAGAAAAAATTGGTAATAAAATAGTTCAATAGAAGCATTTTTCAAAAGCTGCAACAGTCCTTTTTAGATTGAAACAACCTCGTGTACATATAAGCTTACTAATTATTTCAGACATTGCAGCCGCTTTTGCAACATGGCTGCTTTTCTATTTCCTTCGTACTGTTATTTATGATTATTCGTTTAGTGTACCTCCTGGTTTTTATCTTGGGGCTTTTTTATATATCACCGGCTGGCTAAGCTTGCATTTGCTTAGTGGAGCTTACCAGGCCATTTATCAAAAATCTGCTATTACAGAAATACTTAGAACATTTTTGGTAAGTTTAATCGGATGCTTTTTTCTGTTATTCTTTTTTATCTTAAAAAACCCTCATACTGACAATAGTAATTATTATATGGAATTTTATAGTTTGCTGATTCCAGTGTTTTTTGTAACACTAATTATCAGGCTATTTTTTTTAAAATTTACTAAACTTCAATTGGAGAATGGAACTGTTTATTTCAATGTATTATTGATAGGCACCGGCAAAAATGCCAGTAATTTTTATCATTCGTTTATAAAATCTAATGCAAATACAGGCTATATAATTAATAGTTTTTTAAATACAAATGGAAACAATGGTTTAAAATTATCCGGCGAAATAGTAAAATACCAAGGGCTTAACAAGTTGCATGAAATAATTAGTACTCATAAAATAGAAGAAGTAATTATTACTGTTGAAAAAAATGAGCGATTACTCCTTACAAAAATTTTACAACTGTTAAGTGATACCGATGTAAATATTAAAATTACACCAGACGCTGTTGATATCATCAGCGGAGCTTTGCAAACCAGTAATGTTATGGGAGTGCCTTTAATTGATGTTCACAGTGGGCTGCTTCCATCCTGGCAAAAAAATGTTAAGCGCTTTATCGATTTGTTTATTGCTTTATCGGCAATTGTTTTTTTAATGCCGTTGATGCTTTATGCAGCGCTAAAAATTAAACTATCTTCCAGGGGTTCTATTTTTTATTTTCAGGAAAGAATTGGATACAAGGGCAAGCCATTTATCATATACAAATTCAGGAGCATGAGGGCCGATGCTGAAATTAACGGACCAATGCTAAGCAGCGATGATGATAATCGAATTACCAGTTGGGGTAAAATTATGCGAAAATGGCGGATTGATGAATTGCCCCAATTATGGAACATTATTAAGGGCGAAATGAGTTTAGTAGGCCCAAGACCCGAGCGGAAATTTTATGCAGATCAAATAATACAATTGCAGCCGGAATTTAAATATGTTTTTAAAGTAAAGCCAGGATTAACCAGTTGGGGAATGGTGAAATTTGGCTATGCAGTTTCGGTAGATGAAATGCTTCAACGCATGCCTTTTGATTTAATGTATGTAGAAAATATTTCTTTATTGCTCGATGTAAGAATAATGATACATACACTATCTACATTGCTTAAAGGAAAAGGCAAGTAATCATTAAACGTATATTGGCTATATTTGATTAAAACCCACATGATGCGGAATTTTTTTTTAGCTGCACTTTTAAATCTTTGTTTTACTGTAGCCACTGGTCAAAATAATTATTGGCAACAGCAGGTAAATGTTACTATCGATGTTACGCTTATTGATACTGAGCATACATTGGATGGCTATATAAAAATGGATTACATCAATAATTCACCTGATACCCTTAGGTATATCTGGATTCACTTATGGCCAAATGCTTATAAGAATGATCAAACTGCGTTAAGTGATCAGGAGCTTCAAAATGACAATACTGATTTTTATTTTAGTGATGAAAATAAACACGGATACATTAACAGACTTAACTTTACAGTAAATGGATCGCTCGTTTTAATTGAAAATCATCCACAACATCAGGATATAATTAAAATTATTTTACCAGCACCTTTGGTTCCAAATACTGCCTGTAAAATAGAAACTCCCTTTCACGTAAAGCTGCCATATAATTTTTCGAGAGGAGGCCATACTGGTCAATCTTATCAGATAACGCAATGGTATCCCAAGCCTGCTGTGTACGATAGTAAAGGCTGGCATCCAATGCCATACCTTAACCAGGGTGAGTTTTATAGTGAGTTTGGAAATTATACAGTGCAAATAACCGTGCCGGCAAATTACATTATTGCAGCTACGGGCACTGTAGCAAATGAAAATTCACCAGTGCCAATAATACAAAAAAAAGAAGCAAAGGAATCATCTAACCGGCTTACTAAGAAAAAGGGGTTTGGAGTTGCAAAACCAGTTACAGACAATACTATTCCATCAGCAAAAAATTTAAGAACCATTGTATATCAACAAAATGATGTGCATGATTTTGCCTGGTTTGCAGATAAAAGTTTTATAAAAATTGAAGATACAATGGCACTTCCATCCGGAAGAATAATTCATGCTGTTGCCTATCACCTTGGTGGTGAAAAAGATAGACGCTATTGGAAAAATGCAGTAAAATTTATTAAGAAAGCTGTTCGATACAGAAGTGCTATCCTCGGAGAGTACCCCTATGATATTGTTAGTGTTGCCGAAGGTGATGTAGGCTATACAGGTGGTATGGAATACCCTACCATTTCATTTATTGCCGGTGTAGAAAGTGAGCAGGATTTAGAAGAGTTAACAGAGCATGAAGTTGGCCACAACTGGCTTTACGGTATTTTGGCTACCAACGAAAGGGAACATCCATGGATGGATGAAGGCATGAATACTTACTATGGCACACGCTATTGGAAAGGGGAAAGAGATATTAATATACGGAAAGAAACAAGCCAAAAATTTATAGAAGATAGAATGCCAGATAATCTTAATTTTTTTGCAATGCAAAATATGATTGCATTAAAAAAAGATCAACCAATAGCTACGGCAGCAGATAAATTTTCGGGTACCAATTATAATATATCGGCTTATCATAAACCAAGCCGCTGGATGAGTTTGCTGGAAAATAAAATAGGCAGATCATTATTTGATAGCGCCATGCAGCAATACTATCAACGATGGAAGTTTAAACATCCTTATCCTGAAGATTTTAAAAAAGTAATGGAGGAAGTAAGTGGCCAAAATCTTGAAAATGAATTTGGATTACTACAACAAAAAGGAAATTTACCATCCGTACAAATTGAAAGAAAATATAAACTGCAATCCTTTTTTAGCTTTAAAGAAACAGATCAATTCAAATACATTTTTGCAGCACCTGCTGTTGGGTATAATTTTTATGATAAAATAATGCTCGGTGCTATTATACACAATTATACTTTACCGGCAGAAAAATTTCAATTTTTGGTTGCTCCTCTTTATGGTTTCGGTAGTAAATCGTTGAATGGATTGGCAAGAGCAAGTTATACCTTACTGCCCGGTAATAATGGTGAGCAGCTAATTTTTTCAATGGCGGGCGCTACCTTTAATGGAGATGAATTTACGGACTCTACAGGTAAAAAGAATTACCAGCGATTTAGTAAAATTGTACCATCCGTTAAAATGATTTTTGCCAATAGCAACCCGTTAAGTAAACTGGTAAAATACCTGCAATGGAAAACATTTTTTATTTCTGAACAAAGTTTGCAATTTACGAGAGATACTATCAATCTGGTAGATAATATTACTTACCCAACCAATAGCAGATACATTAATCAAGTACAAATGGTGGTAGAAAATAGCCGGGCATTGTATCCGTACAAAGCCCGGTTAATGCTTGAGCAAGGAGAGAGTTTTGCAAGGCTTGCATTTACAGGAAATTATTTTTTTAATTATGCAAAGGGTGGCGGACTTTCTGTTAGGTTGTTTGCAGGAAAGTTTTTTTATTTGGGAGATAAAACATTTCTTAAACAGGCTCAAACGGATGCCTATCATTTAAATATGACAGGCCCTAAAGGTTATGAAGACTATACATACGAAGGCTATTATATGGGCAGGAATGAATTTGAAGGAATTTCATCTCAACAAATAATGCAGCGGGATGGTTTTTTTAAAGTGCGTACAGATTTATTAAGTAGTAAAATTGGCAAATCAGATAACTGGCTCGCTGCAGCAAATTTTGTTACAGATTTTCCATCTGCTATTAACCCTCTTCAATTATTGCCTATAAAATTGCCCTTAAAAATTTTTGTAGATATTGGTACTTATGCTGAAGCATGGGCAAAAAATGCCAACCAGGGAAAGCTTATTTATGATGCCGGACTTCAACTATCAGTATTTAAAAATACGGTGAATATTTATATACCTATTTTGTACAGCAAGGTTTATAGCGATTATTTTAAATCGACAATTACAGAACAAAGGTTTCTAAAAAATATCTCCTTTAGCATAGATATTCAAAACATATCGATAAAGAAAATATTCCCTCAATTTGTGTTTTAAACTGTGGCTATTCAATACCTACTATATCACCAAATTGATACATTAAAATGGGATGAATGTATTAAATCTGCTGATAATGGTTTGATTTATGCCAATAGTTTTTACCTGGATGCGATGAGTGAAAACTGGGATGCATTGGTATTAAATAATTACGAAGCTGTGATGCCTCTTACCTGGAAAAAAAAGTATACTATCTGTTATTTATACCAACCTTTTTTTACAGCCTCACTTGGAGTTTTTGGTAACAATATAAACGCTTTTATAGTTGAACAGTTTTTAAAAGCCATTCCTCTAAAGTTTAAGTACTGGGATATTTATTTAAATTCTGGAAATTATTTTGAGTTAAAAGATTTCGTTTTGTACCAGCGTATGAATTATGTATTAAACTTAGATAAGAGCTATACTGTTTTATACAAGAATTTTAGAGAGAATATCAGGCGTAATGTTAAAAAATCGGCTCAGTTAAATTGTGTTGTTAAAAAAGATTTTCCGGTTGATGAAGTGATGGTTTTGGCAATAGAACAATCCAATCAATTTTCGCCCATTACTCAAAATGACTATACAAAGTTTAAAAACCTGTACGGTTTGTTGCATAAAAAAAATCAGGCAATTACCTATGGCATTTATTCTGCCAGAAACGAGCTATTGGCTTCCTGTGTGTTTTTTTTCTTTAAAAAGAGAGCTTACTATATTTTAGTTGGCAATCATCCTGATGGCAAAACCATAGGTGCATCACATGCGCTACTCAATGCTTTTATACAAGAATATGCCGGGCAGGATATGCTACTCGACTTTGAAGGAAGTAATATAAATAGTCT
>JBBQTZ010000213.1:0-8239 GCA_038234405.1 Chitinophagales bacterium | reverse complement strand
TGTTACTACTCTAAAAATTTTGTACTGCTAGCAAAAACAAATACCATTTTACATAACCCATTTTACCGTTTTGAGATTTATCTTTTACAAATAATTTACTATGTGTATCCGGTATAAGTTTATCAATAAAGAAGCGGTAATTTCTACCACCCCCCATCAGGCGCAGGAGTGCAAGATAAAAAGAAAAAACTTCCATTCATGTACGAGGCGCAATACTCAACGAGCAGGCGCAGGGATGAGGCGTGGGCAATGTGCGGAAGGCTTCCTGTGCCAGGCGGTTATTGCAGCGATTAATAGAATGAAAATTTACAGCCAATCAATCGAGATGCTTTAGTATTTACAAACTATTTGGGTCAATAACCTGCAGGCCTTGAATATTATCAAAATCGCTATCGCTTGTAATGAGCGTAAGGCTGTGAACAATAGCGGTAGCTGCAATGATAGCATCAGGCGTTTTTATTTTTTTGCTTCGTCTTATTTTTATGCATTCGCTAATTACATCAGGGGTAAGCCCTAAAACAGTAGCATCCTGTGTAAACTCTTGCACGATGGCTTCCTTACTTTTATCGGGGTTTATCCACGACAAGGCTTCAATTTCTGTAATTACAGATATGTTTGGTATTTGGTCAATGACATCAGCAATAAAATCCATTGTTTTTTCTGTAAAAAGCCCCGAAAAATAATTTGAAATCACATTGTTGTCCATTAGGTATTGTCCCATTCCTTACGCATTGTTTGTGTATGTTCATTAAAATTTTTGGCATCTTCTTTAGAAAATACGCCTTTGTATTTTTCAGAAAGTTTTTGCTGTGGCAAAATACTTTTCTTTAGCACTTTTAAAATGTGCAGGTCTTCCAGATCTTCCAAAAGACGGTAAGCTTTGCTGTTGTTAATTTGTACCAGTACTGTTTCCATATTTAATTATTTTTAAATTGCTTTGAGTTTATTTTTTATACTGCATAAGTTTGCCTTACTTTAAAATACCTTATATAAGCACGGATAATTTTAACCAGCATAGTTTGTTCCTGTTCGGGCAAAACATCCATGACTTTAAAGCTTTGCAGTAGTTCAGAATTTTTGAGGGCAGCATTTGCTTTTTTTGCTTTATAGCCACTGATTAAAAATTCAACGGTAGTATATAGGGCGGTAGCAATTTTATTAAGTGTATTTGCAGGCGGCTGTACATTTTTTGTTTCATTGCGGCCCATCTGCGCTTTTGACAAACCGATTCTTTCCGCCAGTTCAATCTGCGACCAGCCTTTTTGTTTTCTTAGTTCCTGTATCCTTATTGCTACATTCTCTTTCATCTTATTCTCTTTTAAGAAATTTATTAACATAAAGGTATCTATATTGATGCTTAATACAGCAGTATTTGCGGCTCATTGTGGATATTTTGTTTCTTCTATTATTTTATAAAGTAGCTTTTATGCGTACTTATACTACTTATAAAAAACAGAAAATCTAACTACATCGAGTTAAAAGACATCAAGCAGCAACTAAGTATTAACCAGGTGTTGAACTATTACAATTTAAAGCCTGATAAGAATGACCGTTTAGTTTGCCCCTTTATTCCGCTCTGAGTCTCCCATTAAATTACTGTCACGCTATAAAATCAAAATTTCTCAGGCGGGTTTCCTGTGCGATAGTGATGTGCGGTAGCGAACCCGCCGCTACCTAGCAGGCAACATGTATCAACTTCCGCAAGAAGATGGGCGTTAATGAAAGGAATGATTTAGATTTAAGTTGTATGCCTGGATAGCGGCGAGTTTCACGGCAGCGCTGCAAAGCTCGTTGTAGAGACTCGCCTGGGAATGATAAAATTTACAGCCGGGGAGATACGGAGCGGAATGAAGAGTAGGTTTTATTACGGATGCCCTTGTAAAACTATCCTACCAAGACCTCGACAGGTCGCACAACAACAACCTGCCCTGCTTAAAGCAATACATTTGTTACAGGCATGTGCTTACCGGCTTTTAGCTGAATATGCTACATTTTATTTTGTCAGCCCAATCTTTTGTGTCTGAATATAATTTGGTTTTCATGAAGTGTTCTGTTGTGTATGACATTCTTAATGAACTGGCAATGTTATCATCACCAATCGTTGCACCTGATGATTCTTTAAGAAATTGAGTTAATGCCTTGATGAAATCGTGTCCGTTTGTGAGTTGCAAATTGTCAAAGCCAAAAACATTCAAAGCATTTATTTTTCCCTCCACTATTTTGAGGTCTTTGATTTTAGCTTTTGGCGATTTTGATAAGATTCTCATAAAGTATTGGGAGAAGTCAATCCCAAGTTTTGAAAAAGAAATGAGGTCTTTGAAAGTTGGGTCAAAATTGTATTCAATATTTTCTTTTTCATTCAAAAATCTCAAATGTCCAACTTGCTTAATGGCTGTGATTATATTATTCCTGACTTCAACATGTTTGTCTTTTGAAATTGCGGTATGCTCAAAAATCAATGCACTGAAAACATCATCTTCTGAAACAAGAATCATTTCCATGTCGTGTAAATCTGTCAGGAACATATTTGGTTCAGTATAGGTAGTGCCTTCTAAATGTAAGAAGTCAGCATCTCTTAGGCCTATTAAGAGAGGATATTTAGTTATTAATTCTTTAACACATTCTTCAAGTTTAAATTTGCCTCCAGGAATATTTTCTACTTTACAATTGTCAAGATTGAAAAATTTTCTAAACAATCGAATATCACTTTCACCTTCTACCAATACAAATGCAATTCCGCTGTTGTTCGGGTGAGAAAGGTCAAGTTTTAATTCGTTTAGTTTGTCTTGATAAGTGATGTCCTGTTTTCTCATTTCGCATCTATCTTTTCAAGGTTATAAACTAAATCCCACCTGTCATTAATAATAGAAGGAGAGTGTGTTGCTATTAGAACTTGAATATTTTGGATTTGAATTATTCTAAGCAAGTCGTTTAAAAATTCTTTTTGCCAGGTGATATGTAATGAAATTTCTGGCTCATCAATTAAAACCAAAATGTCTGGCTTAACATTGAAAATTAGTTCGTATAGCAATACAACTTCGTGTTGTTCTCCTGATGAAAGTTGGTTCAAATCAAGTCTCTTGTTCTTACTTGTTTCAAAGTAAAAGCCCTTAGTTCTACTAATTCTTATTGATTTAAAAGTAAATCTTCTTTCGTTTAGAATATTTGTGAACAATTTTAATTTTTCAAGTAATGGATCAAAGACACCTAATTTTAATTCAAAATCTTTTAGATATACTGACAATGCTTTTGCATCAGATGTGTTATATGTTAAAAATTCTTGCTTGCTTTCATACAATCCAAATTCCGTTAATTTCTCTTGCTTAATTTTTAATGTATTGTATCGCTTTTCATAGTCATCTTGTGTTAGAATGTTATTCTCATTTGTTAATCTTTTTGGATAGCTGCTATCTAATTCTTGCGTACGAGTAAATGATTTTTGAGAAAACTCTAAAATTAATCCCTTTAATTCTTCTGCATAGGTTTTAATTGTCTCAATCATCATTGCTTTGTCCGTTTCCTCATGATAATTTCTATCAGTATTTTGGACTTTCTTAAATAATCGTTGCTCTCTAATAAAATGAACTTTAATGGAATCTAATATTTCATTTGTTTCTTTTGAAGCAATTCGCAATAAATTTTTACTCACATCTTCTGGCAACTGGTCAGCATATTCATTAAGGAGTATGTCCATTGTCAAAATTTTGTTTGTTCTGTGGTCTATCCAAGTATTTTCGTTAACCCTACCAACTGGTAAAAATCTTGAAATGTTTTTCCACACATCATTTTCTAATTTGTCGGAATAGTCAAATGAATCAAACTCTTTTCCGTTTTTGGAGAATAAAAATTTCACATGAGTTTTTTCTCTGCCAGGTTTGTCCGCTTTTTCCTTTTCAATTCTTTTTGAAATAGTAATAGAGATGTTGCCATCAAGTGAAAGAGAAATTTTCTCAAAGACAAGTTTCTGGAAAAATAAAAATTTCCTGTTAAACAAATTAAAAATAATGTTCAAAATCATTGTCTTCCCAAAACCATTTGGTCCCGTAATGATTAGCAGATTATCATTATTTCTAAAAGAAATATCGTAGTCAAATATTTCAAAAAGCTTTTTTATTTTAATTGAGTTTATCCTCATTAGTGTCTTTTTTTATTGAGAGCAAAGTTAGTCAAAATCAAAAGGATAAATAGGTCTGTTCACGGTTTCAGTTTATTGTAGTCTGTTTGTTTTAAGTCGATTTGTGTCAGTATAGCGCTGTCGTCAAATAGCATTGCACATTACTTTTATAATTAGGTAATAAGCGCCACTCATAAAAATAAGGATTTATTTAATATCAAACATTTACACAGGTACATTTTAAACTTACAGTTGCGTAAGTTTCCGCTACCACTGTTGTTCACCATACTTACTTTGGTTAGTGTACTTAAGATGGTACAAAACTCAATGGCACTTTGCTATTGGGATACTGATTGTGCCATTGCGTGAGGGATTGTAGCGGAAATCCTTTTTAGTCCCGCAGGGCAAAAAGATTGCAGCGAAAAGCCCGACCCGATAGGGGCACGCCCTAATAATTTTCAGAAATTAGTAACCGGGAAGGTACAGAACCAAGTGCTGCGGCTGCGGGATTTTATGAATAGAATTTTTATAGTACCAGAAATTACTAAAAGATTAGGTGGCCTATTTTTTTAGAACTCCTAATCATATTGGGGTGTTGAGTTGAAATTGATGTTACGCTGGCAGGATAGAAGAGAGTAATTTTTTAATTAGTCAGACTGTGACAGTCAGACTGGTTAAAAATTACTCTCCCGGATGGTATTGCCGCTCTACATGCTTTAAAACATCTTCTTTGTAAAACAGTACGTCTTTAAACTTTCCTTTTGTGTACATTTCCAGTTGATCTGTAAAATGCGGTGAAGCTGCATCGCCACTGTTACCGCCTGCCAATAATGATTTGGCTATAATTTTTTTACCAAACTCCACTGCACAAATAAAGCTGTTTCCACTTACACCATAGCGCCTGGCAGAGCCATTGAAATACTTGCTTACATACGATGGCAAAGCGCCCCATAATGCAGAGGCAAAACCAATTGGCTCACTTGGTGCAGCATCATTGTATTGCTGGCTGATATCGCTGCTATTGCGTTGGTAACGGTTAACGGTACCCCAGGTAATTTTCCAATGGCCGTAGTGCTGTATTAAGTTATTGATTGCATTGGCCAACGGTGGCAGTAACTCATTAGCACTGGCATTGGCGGCAAATGCTATGGTAGCATCTACCTGGCTTGTTTCACCTTCGTCGGTATATATTTTTCGTATAGCAGGGCTTAACTTTTCTGCCCACTCAATAGCAAGCGTGGTAGCTATAGAGTTTTCGGCAGAATGGTAATCCCAGCTTTTTAAAACAGCAATGGGTTCCTGCAGAAGATTGTACAAACTGTCACCTGGTTTTATGTTATTTTCAAAGCGGTTGATCAGGGCCGGAAGCAATACTTCAAATGCGGTTAATTTGGTGTTGTAGCCGGCTGTTATCATTTTATCAATGGTTAAATCTTTTGCATTTAAAAGTAATCTTGCTGCATTTACACCTCTAAAATTTTCACCGTCGGGTGCCATATAGGCTGGGTAGTTTTTTTGTATGGGGCTACTGCTTCCCGATGCAGTAAAGGGGGTGGAGTTACAGTTTTGTATAAACCCGGTTGCCGGATTATATACATGCACCATTTCATTAAGGGTGTGCAAGCCTTTCCATTCGGTTGCAGCAATGCTGCCATCAACCGGCTTGCCCCAATTATACCGGGTATTTCTTTTGGGTATATAGTTGCCATGCCAATAGGCAATATTGCCTTTATCATCTGCAAACACTGTATTGTTGCTGGTGTTGGCGTATAGTTGCATATTTTTTTTGTACGATTCCAGGCCGGTGGTTTTGGTGCGTCCCCAGCTTTGGATAATACTTTTAATGGAGCGGTTATAACCCCTTACGCTAATGTATTTTCCATCCCATTTTGCCATAATAGGGCCATGATGGGTGTACATGGTATTGAATATTTTCTTTTCAAAACCCGTATTGTTTTTTATTAAAATAGTAATTGGTTTTTTTTGTACCGGCTTTAACTGCTTGTTGAATTCATAAAAAAGCTGCTTGTTTTTGGTGGTAGTTTTTTCAATATAATTATCGGCCACATCTACATTACTGCTCGTGTGCATCCACCCACAATGTTCATTAAAACCCTGGTATACAAAAAACTGTCCCCAGGTAACGACACCATAGGCATTTAACCCTTGTTCACTTACTACATGCACCTCTGGCCTAAAGTAAAAAGTAACATGCGGATTGATGTATAAAATAGCATTGCCGGCAGCAGTTTTAAAAGGAGAAACAGCAAAGCCGTTAGATCCGCCAGAGGTTTCTTTTAAAGTAGGTTTTCTGTTGGCAAACGCCATGTCCTGCCCGGTAAAAAGGTTCTTTACATCCGTTTCATTTACATCGCCGGTGCTGATGGCGCCAATGCTTCCATCTGTCCATAGCAGCGGATACCAGGGCTCAAAGCGGGTTAATAAAGCAGGCTTTACAGAGGGGTTTTTGTAGAGATAATAATTAATACCATCTGCAAAAGCGTTCAGTAATTTTTTTAACCAGGGTGCACTGTTTTTATAATCTGCCTTGGCATCATTGGCATCAATTATCATTTTGATGTACAAATCATTTTGCCATTCGCTTTCACCTTTTACTTCACTCATTCTCCCCAGCTTTTCAATATAATTCATTTCAACTCTTTTAAAATCGAGTTCACACTGAGCGTAGAGTAATCCAAATACAGCATCGGCATCTAACTTGCCATAAATATGGGGTATGCCCCAGTTATCCCTGATGATGGTAACCTGCCTTGCCTGCTGTTGCCAGCGGGCAATTTCTGTTTTAGTAGCTGTTTGTGCCAGTAATTGCAGGGGCAAAAACAGGATAAAAAATATTTTTTTCATGATGTATTTTAATTAATAATAACTAAGCCAGCAATGCTCATCAGCATTTTGATACTGCTTTAATTCGATGAATTTTCATGCAAAATCCGCAAAAAATTCTCTCCTAAAATATTACGAATATCTTTTTTGCTGTAGCCTCTTTCCATCAAAGCCTTTGTAATAAGCGGCATGGCGGTTACATCATCGAGTTGCTGTGGCAGTGAGTTTACGCCATCAAAATCACTTCCAATTCCTACATGCTCTGCCCCAATCATTTGTACCAGGTAGTCAATATGATCTATTACCAGTGATAGTGGTGGCCGCATGGCAGTTACTTGTTCAGGGTATTTTTCAAACAAAAATTTATCGGCAAAGTAAGGCTCCGGATTTACTTTTAGCAGCGAATCTCTTTCTGCTTTATGCTGTTCGTAAAAAATTGTGGTCCGCTTTTCGTAACTACTATCTAAAAAACCAGAATAAAAATTTAAGTGAATTACCCCACCGTTTTTACCTACGGCTTTTATCTGTTCATCTTTTAAATTGCGGCGGTGCGGACAAATTTTATACACACAACTATGCGATACAATTACAGGCTTGCTACTTACTTTTATAGCATCCCAAAATGTTTGTTCGCCTACGTGGCTGAGGTCAACGAGCATGCCAAGGTCGTTCATACGTTTTACTACTTCAACACCAAAATCGGTAAGGCCTTTATGTTTTAACGAATCGCCTTTGGTTGTTTCATCTAATGCAGAGGTAGCCCAATTGGTAGAATTGTTCCAGGTAAGCGTCATATATCTAACTCCCCTCTTGTAAAAGCTATCCAGTTTATTGATGTCGTTTTCAATCATGTGGCCACCTTCTAACCCAAATAAAACAGCCAGTTTTTTTTCCCTTACGGCCTTGTAAATATCTTCTGAGGAAAAAGCTTTTACCATATCGTTGGGGTTTCTGCCAGTCCACGCCAATACAGTGTCTATTTCTCTATTAGCCCATTTATACGGATTTGCCTTGTTACCATCGCACCAAATAGAAAATACTTGTGCATCTATGCCGCCTTGCTTCATTCGCTTCATATCTGAGTTGGTAATACCGCTAAGATTTTGATCGAAGCTTACATTTTTTTCAATGGCGGTTGATGGAATATCATTGTGGGTATCTACTACGAGATAGCGATCGTGTAATTGTTTGTAATCCTGTGCAGGTAATACAACATGAAATAATACCAGGGTAATGGCGTAAAATATTTTTTGCATAGATAATTGGGTTTACATTTTGCGA
>JBBQTZ010000212.1:0-8263 GCA_038234405.1 Chitinophagales bacterium | reverse complement strand
AAGCCCAAACTGGCACATTAAGCGGATTTGTTAAGGATGAAAAAGGTGTACCGCTAGCTTCTGCAACGGTAGCCTTAGTAGGTAAAAGTAAATCTGCTTTAACAGATGAGGCGGGTAATTATTCTTTTAATTTACCTGCGGGTGCTTACAATTTAGCTGTTAGTTACACTGGCTACAACATTGGTCAGAAAAAAGTTACCATTACAAACGGTGCTACTGCAACAGCCGATTTTACATTAAGCGTGGCAGGCGATTTGGCTGTAGTGGAAATTATAGGATCAAGAAATTTGAGGAGAATTTCTACGGAAACCCCTGTTCCTGTAGATGTATTGAACATTAGCAGTCTGGCCAAATCAGCTCCACAAGCCAATTTGAATCAAATATTAAATTACGTTGCACCATCCTTTACCTCTAATACAACCACCGTAGCCGATGGTACAGATCATATTGATCCAGCGCAATTGCGTGGCCTTGGGCCAGATCAGGTATTGGTTTTATTAAACGGTAAAAGAAGACATACTTCCTCTTTGGTTAACGTAAATGGTTCTCCCGGCCGGGGATCTGTAGGTACAGATTTAAACGCTATTCCGGCATTTGCAATAGAGCGTGTAGAAGTACTGAGAGATGGTGCATCTGCCCAATACGGCTCCGATGCAATAGCAGGTGTAATAAACGTAGTGATGAAGAAAAATATCAAAAAACTAACCGCTTCAATATTCACAGGTGGTAATGCTTCAAGTGGCGCCAACGATTTTAGAGGCGGAATGGATGGTGAGCAGGTTCAGTTGGATGTAAACTACGGAATTGCTATCGGCAAAAAAGGTGGTTCCATAAACCTTACAGGTAGTTTGGCAGCACGTGACGATACCAGAAGGGCAACAGATTTTAATGGTACGCTCTTTAATGTTTATAACGCAATAGAAGCAAGGGCTTTAATAGGAGGAACCAATATCACTTCTTTGTTTGCTAACATCACCAATACACCCAATACAGCACAAATAATTGGTGCCATTAAGCAATATGCACCACAAGTATCTTATTTAACAACTACCCAGCAAACCAATATACAAAATGCAACTACTATCAGTGGTTTGCAAAGCTTATTGGGTGCCGATGTTACCAATAACGAATTGTCTTACAGGGGTTTGGAACGCAGGGATTTTAACATGAGGGTTGGGCAATCTACATTACAAAGTGGTCAGTTATATATGAACACTTTTATTCCTATCAATGCCAAACACACTTTTTATACATTTGGCGGATACGGTATCCGTAAAGGTAACGCAGCGGGTTTTTACAGAAGACCCAATCAAAACAGAACCAGCACGCAGATTTACCCTAATGGATTTTTACCAGAAATTGGTTCAACCATTACAGATTTATCGTTGGCTGCTGGCGTAAAAGGTAAATTGGGTAGCTGGAATTACGATTTCAGTAACACCATCGGCAATAATCAATTTAGATACGATATTGGAAATACAGCCAATGCTACCCTGGGCAAAAACTCTCCTACCAGTTTTTATGCTGGTACATTGGGCTTTACCCAAAACACAACTAACTTAGATTTTACCAAAGGCTATGATGTTATGCATGGCTTAAACCTGGCATTTGGTGCTGAGTTTAGGGCAGAAAATTACAAGATAAAAGCAGGCGATCAGGCATCTTACGAAAGGTTTGATATCAACGGATTACCAGCTACATCAACAACAGCGGGCAACTTGTTACCTACAGATTTCTTTAATTCTGGCAGGGCAGGTGGAGCTCAGGTATTCCCTGGGTTTAGACCAGAAAATGCGTTGAGCAAAAACAGAAATAATGTGGCCGGCTATGCAGATGTGGAATTGAATCCTACAAAAGCGTGGTTAATTAATGCGGCGGTTCGTTTTGAAAACTACTCCGACTTTGGAAGCACTTTCAACTATAAATTAGCAACCCGGCTTAAGCTTGCAGACGGGCTTAATTTTAGAGGTGCCATTGCAACAGGCTTTAGAGCACCATCTTTACAGCAAAAATATTTCAATTCTACGGCTACCCAATTTTTGGGAGGCGTTCCTTTTGAAGTGGGCACTTTTACCAACGAATCAACACCAGCAAAACTATTGGGTATTCCGGAATTAAAGCAGGAAGACTCCAGAAGTTACAGCGCAGGTTTTACTTATAAAGTTCCGCATACAAACCTTACCCTTACCGTTGATGGATACTTGATAAGAATCCAAAACAGGATTGTGCTTACGGGGCAATTTGCCAGACCAGGAGGAACACCTACAGGCAATTTGCTTACCCTGCAACAATTGTTTGATCAGGCCAATGCTAATTCCGCTACCTTTTTTACCAATGCCATTAATACTGAATCGAAAGGAATTGATTTTATTGTATCTAACAAATTCAATTTTGAAAACTTTACTTTAAGAACTGACTTAGCGGGTACGGTTTCTAAAACCTATAAAACGGGTGATGTAAAAGCTTCTCCAATTTTGGCCAGTACCGGCAATTTAAATAATTATTTTAATGAAGCCAGTCGTATTTTTTTAGAATCCGCAGTGCCTGTTACCAAGTTGTCTTTCATGAATACATTAACTGCCGGTAAGTTTGATATTTTTCTTCGTCAAACATTCTTTGGGGCTGTAAACGACCCCAATACTGCTGATGTAAATGGAGACGGCATAGAGCAAGGAGCTTTTATCAATAACCAGTTTATTGCGGTAGAACACCCAAGATTTGGCGCCAGAACCATTACTGATTTTACTATTGGATATACCATCAATAAAAGCTTATTGATTACAGTAGGTGCAAACAATATTTTTGATTTGTATCCAGACAAAAATCTAAAAACACAAACCGCTGCAAGACCATTGTTGGCAGGTGGCTACGGCACTCCTGCTACCATTGATTTAAGCAATAATAACCAATTTGAGTTTTCCAGAAACGTATCTCAGTTTGGCTTAAATGGCAGATTTGTTTTCGCCAGGTTAAATGTTACGTTGAATTAAAATTGTTGAATTTTTTAAAGGCGGATGATTTTAATCATCCGCTTTTTTTGTGTCTGATAGTTTGGAATGCCAATATTATATTGACACTAATACCTGATGTACAATTTTGGTTGCGAAAGAAGTTTTTCCGATTCTTTGTGAAGGATTATTAACACATATTGCAGCAAAACCCGTCAAATTGACTACTGGCTTGTGTTTTAAATTTTAAGGATATCGGTTTGTGTACTACAAATTTTTTTGTTAAAAGGATTTAATTTGTACTGATTGGAGGATTTTTTCTTGTAAACGGAAATAAATTTCTTGTAGTAATATATACCTGCTCTGCCATAAATGTACAGGTTTTACTAAATTATTTTCAATAGAGCATCTTTGTGAATTTAAAATAGTGGTTTTGCATAATGGCGTATTCTTTAAAATAAAAAATGGTTTTCGTCCAGGTAATATTAGTTTTCGTTTTTAATCCACTACAGCCTTGATTAAACCTTTCTGAAAACGGCAGGGCAATTTTTAAAAGAAAATTTACAAACAAACTCTTGAAAATCTTAGAACGGTTTAACGAATTTTAAAACAACTGAAACAAATTGTTTGCAGCCTGAAAAATTTATAAGTACTTACAGGTTTGGTCATTTTTTTGCAGAATATAATTGCACTAATTAATTATTAAAATTATTTATCTGCCCAATAACTTTTTGTGTAAATATTTCAACACCTTTTTCATTTAAGTGCCGGAAATCATAAAACAGTTTAGGTTTAGAAGTGAAAAAAGTATCCTTCGAATAGTCAAAAAAATCGACTTGATACTGCTTGTTAATTTCTATTGCTGTTTTTATAGAAAGATCTGTTCCTTTTGCATTAATAAGATAAGGAGGACACACAACGTACAGTTTTATATTTGAGTTAATACAAAGTTGAAGAAAGGCTTTGTAGGTATTTATTTTAACTGAATCAAGCACAGATTCTTTTGTGTAGTCAATATTTTTTAGAGGTCCCTTTATTTCTTTTGTTAAAGGAATATATCCTTTAATATTAGCAAATTTAAATTTGCTCCGTTCAGAGTTTCCTGCTATAATTGGAATTATCATTGAATTATATGGATAAATAGCAGAGACCATTTTTAGCTTTTCAAAAGGACCTTTCAAATCTATAACTTTTCTAATTTCCGGATGATCCTTGTAATAAGGCAGCAATGCACTCAACTGATCATACGAACTCTGGTTGACGCTAAAGTTACCTGCATCAAAACTTAATATGGCTAATTTTGGGGTATGTCGTTTTAGGTTCGCATGTAAGATGGCATAGTGATAAAATATTGGATATCCGTATCTGCCTGTATTATAACAACTCATTTTTAATTGTTCTTCAAATAGCAGCGTATTATAAATATTTACTGCCCTGGATGATCCAAAAATCAATACTTCTGCATCAGTTTCTTCTAAAGCATACGAAGTAAGAAATTCAAATCCTCCTTTCTGTTTAAAATAGTACTTCCGGAGTAAGCTGCCAATTACAAAATCTGTTATTCCCAATGTTACAAAAAACAACATCAATTTCAACAGAAAACTTTTAAAATTATTATTCTTCATATTAAATTTTAAATTATTCAAAATTGAAAGTATATAAATTGTCCACCGTCAAAAACACCAAAAAGTAATATCAGGATTACTAAAAAAGAATAGTACGCATTCCTTACCCAAAATAGCCTGTGCTCAGATAATGTGAAAGAGCCCTTATAAAATTCCTTTTTAAACTCTACCATCACTAAAATAATTATTACAAAAAAGGAATACGTAAGTATTTTTATATCACCTGTTAACCCGTAATCCTTAAAAGAAAATAATTTTTTTATAACAGTAATTGCATCCTGTACCGATCTTGCACGAAAGAATATTCGGGAAAAGGCTATCAGTGAAAACGTAATAAGTACTTGCAACAACAAATGAAAACGTGGGTATTTTAACAATCCGGTTACCATATTAAACTTGTCGGTGTATTTTTTTGTAACGATAGCAGAAATAAGATAAAATCCATTTATAGCTCCCCAAATTATATACGTCCAGTTTGCCCCATGCCACAAGCCGCTCACCACAAAAACAACCATTAAATTAAAGTACCATCTTGGTATACCCACCCGATTGCCTCCCATAGGAAAATATAAATAATCTTTAAACCAGGTTGATAATGAAATATGCCAGCGCTTCCAAAATTCTCCAGTTGATTTAGCAAAAATTGGCCTTTTAAAATTTGTCATCAAATCAAACCCCATAACTTTAGCAGTACCGATCGCTATATCGGAATAGCCAGAAAAATCACAATATATTTGAAAGGAGAAAAATATGGTTCCAATCAATAGGGTTATAGGGTTTTGATCACCTACATTATCGTAAGCACTATTTACATAAATAGCAAGCCTGTCTGCAACTACCAGTTTTTTAAAAAACCCCCAAACCATTATTTTCAATCCTTCAAACACTCTGCTGCTGTCAAAATCGTGCTTTTCCCTGAATTGATTTAAAAGATTTTGTGGCCTTTCTATTGGTCCGGCCACTAATTGAGGGTAAAACATTACGTACAAAGCATACAAACCAAAATGCCTTTCAGCCTTTTGGTTTCCTCTATACACCTCTATTGTATAACTCATTGCCTGAAAAGTATGAAAAGAAAGTCCTATCGGTAAAAGGATAGATAAGTATGGAACGGGGTTAGAAAAACCAACCTCCTTTAACAAGAAAGTGATATTGTCATTTAAAAAATTATAGTACTTAAAAACAGCCAGTATCCCAATATTTGCTAGTAAACTACAAACCAGGAAAAATCTGCGCTTTTTACCTGCTGCCTGCTCAATCAATATGCCGGCAAAATAGTCAACAACGATAGTAAAACCCAAAATCAATATGTAAATGGGTACAAACGCCATATAAAAATAGCAACTGCTCAGTAGTAGTAATTGCCATCTTTTATTATGTGGTAATAAAAAATAGGCTGTGGTTACAATTAAAAAAAAGAAAAGAAAATGGAATGAGTTAAAAAGCATTTTAGATAGAGGCGTTTAAAAGGTTTTAATCGGTAGTTGAAAATATCATCATTTAAACTTAAGCAATTATTAATATATCCATATTGTTTTAAAGCTAAAATGCCCGGTTTTATTATGGTATTTACCGTTAAATTTATTAAAATTTAAGCATTAATACTAAAATCACTCATAGAAGCACTTTAATAAACGGTTGTAAAACATATTTTATTTTGCAGTTTTCTTTAAACCAAACAAATTAATGCATATTTGTTTTTGCCGGGTTAAATATTGCTTTTAAAAGGATGGATGATGTAATTCATCCGCCCTTTTTTTATATCTTTTCTTTTAGAATGCCAATATGATATTTCAAATTTGCTAAAATGGTTACAGTATAATTTATAATGCAGCGGAAATTCCTCCTGTTCTATGTGAAGGATTATTAACATAGATTGCAGCAAAACCCGTTAAATTAAGTACTGCCCTGTGTTTTAAATTTTAAGGATGGCGGTTTGTGTACTATAAATTTAATTTGCTTAAAGGATTTAATTTTTGTTGCAAAAGGGATTTATGTAGTAAACTAATACGTTTTAAAATGATTTATTCGTTTATCATTCTATGTTTTTCATGGCATCGACGTGGGCGATGCTCCGTTCAAGTTCATTTTTTTATGGCATCATCGGCTTTCTAACTCAGATACTCCGATTAAATTACACGGCTTCTAAGGTATTCAGTAGATTCGATACAACGTTTTATTGGTATCAATTTATCATGTTATTTTAATGCGGTTGTTATTGTTACCAAAAGCTACAGTTGTTAATAATTTTTGCATTGACCAGGCGATTTATTTTTTTTTAACTATCGAATGAGAAGCAAAAATTATTATTGCTACCACAAGTATGAAAACACCTAATTACGCTTTAAAAAATGGAAAGTAGCTTTTGCTGCTGTAGGTTTTAAACCTGAACAATAAAAATAGTAAGCCCTGCAGAATTTCGCTCTGCAGGGCTTTTGATGAACAATAGCACTGTTATCTCGCAGCAGCAAATTTGTATTTGCCTGATCCTGCTTTCAACAGCACATACCCATTTTCTGCCCCGCTTACATTTATTTCTGTTACCAAAGATAATAGTTTTCCATTTTCTGTTATGGCCTCCGCAGTTGCAGCAGGCATGTACACGTTAGCGGTTGTATTAGCAGGAATTTCAACATCCAAAATAATGTTACTATTGTCTATTTTACAGCCACTACTTACGGTGCCATAATAAGTTTTAAGCGTTGCAGAAGCATGTGTAAAACCACCGCCAATATGCGGCTGTATTTTTATGTATTGATACCCAACTCCATCTTCGTATGTATCAATACCCACCATGCTGCAGTACATCCAATCGCCGATGGCGCCATAAGCATAGTGGTTGTAAGAATTCATACCTGCTGTTTGAAAACTGCTGTCTGGTTTCTCTCCATCCCATCTTTCCCAAATTGTAGTAGCGCCCATTTTTACGGGATACAACCAGGAAGGATAATCTTCTTGCAGCAATAATTTATACGAAAGATCGGTGTAGCCAAACTTGGTTAACACATGACAGAGATAAGGCGTACCTAAAAAACCGGTGGTTAAATGGGTGACATAACTTTTTACATTTTCTGTCAATCGCACCGCAGCCTGTGTTCTTAAATTTTCGGGCAACATATCAAAATTCAACGCCAGTACATAAGCGGTTTGCATACTGGAAATTAGTCTTCCGTTGGGCGTAACATACTCTTTTAAAAATGCATCTTTTAACTTTTTGAGCAACCCTGTATAGAAGACCTCATCCTCCGGCTTATTAAGTACTTTAGCACTGTTAATGAGCAGTTGTACTGAGTTACCATAAAAACATTGTGCAATTAAATATTTATCGGTTACAACAGCCCGGCCATCATTGTCATCGTTAGGCCTAAAGAATAGCCAATCACCAAAATGAAAACCCGTATTCCATAAATTATTTTTGCTGGCATCGATCATGTATTTAACCCATGCCTTCATGCTGGGATATTGGGTTGCCAACAGTTTTTTATCACCATAAGCCAGGTACATATTCCATGGAATAATGGAGGCAGCATCTGCCCAGCCTGCAGAGGAGCCTGATCCGGCACTTAATACATTGGGTACCACAAAAGGCACGCTGCCGTTGGGTTGCTGGTCGGCGGCCAAATCTTTCAGCCACTTGGAAAAGAAAGCATTTACCCCAAAATTAAATGTTGCCGTTCTGGCAAAAGCCTG
>JBBQTZ010000211.1:0-8290 GCA_038234405.1 Chitinophagales bacterium | reverse complement strand
TGGTAAAACAATCAACCTTACAAGAAGCTTTTACACCTATAAAACTGTATGATGGCAGTAATTCTTACTATGGTTTTGGCTGGATGCTGAGAGTAGCTTCCAATGATGGCACAGTAGTGTATCATGACGGCGATAACCCTGGCCATAAAACCGAAATTATACGATTGATTGATAAAAAGAAAACCATAATCCTCCTCAATAATAATGCACATCAAAATTTTGAAAACATTATAAATACAATGGAAATTATATTGAAGTAACTTCTGATGATGATTGACTATTTTAATACACTATTTTAGATATTTCCCAAACCATTTCAGGTACCTATCGTATCGGTCTATAAGGTATGTAGGTGTTGTAATACCATGAAACTGACCTGGATAGATAATGAGTTGTGCAGGGACGCCAACCGAGCGCAAAGCCTGGTACATTTGCTCCGCACCGGCTACAGGCACATTAAAATCTTTTTCGCTTGCCATAAACATGGTAGGTGTTTTAATTTTATCGGCATTAAAAAAAGGATAAGAAAGATCGAGCCATTTTTTTTGATTTTTCCAGGGTGCGCCCAGTTCTGTTTCGTACTGGTTTATGTATTGATCTATACCGTACATCGTTAACTGTAATGAGCTGCCGGCGCCACTTGCAGCAGCCTTAAAACGGGTATCTGTTGCAATAGTATAATTGGTTAATATACCTCCATAACTCCAGCCACCAATACCCATATTTTTTTCATCGGCAATGCCTTTTTCTACCAAATAATTGGCGGCTCCTAAAATATCTCTTACTTCTTTATTTCCCCAATCGGCATAAATAGCTTTTGTGTAAGCAACGCCCCTTCCATTACTGCCGCGGTAATTTACGGCAGCTACTGCATAGCCGCCTGCTGCAAGCATTTGGCGGGTAAAATCAAACTCGTAGGTATCCTGTGCTACCGGCCCCCCATGTATAAAAAGTATAAGTGGTAATTTTTCGCCATGCTTTGTTGTAGCCGGAGTATATACTATACCAGATACTTTTGTGCCGTCTTTACTGGTACTTGTAAATCCTTCTACCTGGGCAAATTGTATAACATTTACAAAAGAAACCTGTACATGTGTTAGCCTTCTTACCACATTATTTTCGATGGCATAAATTTCTGCAGGTAATTGTGGCTCACTCATACAGGCCACCATTGCACCAGAACCAGCATTGTTGTCAATATTATAAAAACACCTTTCGCCGGTAACTACTGTTTCAACTACATTACTATTAATATCTACTTTGGCTATGTATTGTTTTCTATCATCTTCCACCAAAAAAATAAGTTGCTGGCTATTTTTACTCCAATGAATATCACTTACAGGCCTGTCAAGTGCCGCAGCCATTAAGCGAACAGCGCCACCTGCTGAGGGTACAATTGCAAGGTTATTTTGCCCATACATAGTAAAGTTTACATTGCTTGATGAACTGCTGTAGGCAATCATTTTACCATCGGGGCTCCATTGAGGCTGGCTGTCTTCTCCTGCCCATGTAGTTAATTGAAGCATGCTTGCACCAGGCTTTGCATCCATCACCCAAATATCTGTATTTTCATTTTTCTCTTTATCAGCACTGCGATTGCTTACAAAAGCTATTTGAGTACCATCGGGGCTCCAGGCCGGAGCTGCTTCGTCAAAATTCCCTTTGGTTAACGTATCCGTTTTTTTTGTAGCTAAATCATATACATACAAATGCGTGTAGCGGTTTTCGATATAGCCATTAATATCTTTTTTAAACTGGTATTTATCCATTACAAAAGGTATCCTTACTTTAGTTTTTGCTGTATCAGCAAAATCTTCATCCTTTATGGTCATTACAATTTTTTTGCCATCGGGGCTCCAGGCATAGTCATCCAAATCACCTTTAAGACTAGTTATTTTTTTTGCCTCGCCACCCCTTGTATCCATCAGCCATAGCTGGGTTATTTTATCACTATTTTTATCACTATTTCTATCGCTTGTGAAAGATAAATATTTTCCATCGGGGCTCCATCGTGGCGCATTTTCACTCTCGTCGCTGTTGGTAAGTTGTACTGTTTGGTTTCCATCCCAGCTCACCATCCAAATATCTGTATTGCTTTTATCTTTTGCTGTATCTGCAGCGCTTACCGTGTAAACAACCCATTTGCCATCTGGAGATACCTGCGGGTTAGCTACTTCTTTTAACAAATAAACATCGGTTGGTTTTAATGTTCTTTTTACCGGAGATTGTGCGGCAATATTAATACTGATTTGCAGTAAAAAAATAAGTAAGAAAAAGTTTTTCATGTAATGATTTTGGGGTTTTGTTGATGATTTTGGTTTGAGCGGTGAGCTGTGAGCTGCGAGCTGTGAGCTGCGAGCTTTGAGCTATGAGCTGCGAGCTGTGAGCTTTGAGCTACGAGCTTTGAGCTGTGAGCTTTGAGCTATGAGCTTTGAGCTATGAGCTTTGAGCTATGAGCTACGAGCTATGAGCTGTGAGCTACGAGCTACGAGCTGTGAGCTTTAAGCTGTGAGCTGTGAGCTGTTGGCTGTGAGCTACGAGCTTTGAGCCTTGAGCTGTGAGCTGCGAGCTTTGAGCTGTGAGCTGTGAGCTGCTGTGAGCTACGAGCTGTGAGCTGTGAGCTGTGAGCTAAGAGCTGTGAGCTGTGAGCTGCGAGCTTTGAGCTGTGAACTACTGGCTGTAAGCTGTGAGCTACGAGCTACGAGCTACGAGCTGTGAGCTGTGAGCTACGAGCTTTGAGCTTTAAGCTGTGAGCTGTGAGCTACGAGCTGTGAGCTTTGAGCTGTGAGCTGTGAGCTGTGAACTACGGGCTGTGGCTTTGATTGATGAGTGATGAGTTGTTGATCATAAGTTGTGAATGATGAGTGATAAAAAAAACATTTAGTAAAACAATAAATTTTCCAATTATTTTACCTGGTAAGCCGGTAAAGCAGTAATGCTGTACGTTTTATCAGTTTTGGATATTCGTTCAAGTTAATTATTTCTCCGGGTGCATGCGCCCCTTTACCCGATGCACCAAGTCCATCAAGACAATGCAGGTATTTAGCTACATAAGAAATATCGCCGGCACCCCTTGAACCAGGATTACCCGCAACTACCTTTCCATAACCAATTGCAACGCTTATATCGTTTACAATTGCAACCAACGAATCGTTGCCCGGAGTTGGTGGCATAGAAGGAATACCATCTTTAAAACTGATGGTAGCTTTTGTGCCAGGTAAATTTTGCGCAACAATTTCTTTCATTTTTTCTCTTGCTTTTTCTTTTTGCTCTTCTGTTAAAAAACGTAGATCACCTATTACCACCGTTCGGGGCGAAATAATATTTGTTTTACCCGATGCTGCCCCCTTTTGTGCAGCAGTATTGTAATTCAGTTCTGAGCCTCCAATAAATAATCCCGGATTAAAAGTTAAATATTCTTCATTGCCCAATTGCTCCCTAAATGCATTAATAATACGGGCAGCTTCATAAATAGCTCCATATCCAACTTTGCCAAATACACCGGCCGAATGTGCTTGTTTACCTTCTACTACTAATTCCCATCCACTAGAACCACGGCGGGCAGTTGCTACCTTATCGAGGCCAACGGCGGTTTCAAAAGCCAATGCAATATCATGCTGCTTTGCCCTTTCAATAAAATCACCACGACTTATATCCCTTGGCTCACCAGCGTTTTCTTCATCGCCGGTAAAATAAACGGTAATACTGGTTTCTTGTAGCAAATCCTGCTGATGCAAGGCTTTTAGGGCAGCAATAATTAGCACATCACCTCCTTTCATATCATTTACACCTTGCCCTGTTGCAGTACTGTCTGTTAACATGGTAAATGCATTGGCTGGCATATCAGGCTCAAATACAGTATCAAGATGTCCTATTAAAAAAAGCCTTTTACCTTTCTTTCCTTTACGATAAGCTACCAGGTGGCCCGCCCTTTTTAGTGAATCGGGCATGGCAATCCATTGTATTGTAAACCCAAGTGCAGCTAATTCTTTTGCATACAAATTACCTACTTTTTTTACCCCTGCTTTATTAAATGTACCACTGTTAATATTTACAGATTGTTTTAATAATAGAAGGGTTGCAGGCATGGCAAGTTCTACCTGTTTTAGCACCTGCTTTTCTTTTTCTGTAAGCGATTGTGCAATAGCTACATTCATCATTAGCAGATAAATTGCCACACAAAACTGTTTTTTCATGCATACTTGTTTTGGAAACGGAAAGGTACTTCTTTGATGCCTTACCCAAATTAAAATTAATAAGAAGGGTGATAAAGATGGATAAAACTACAGATAAACAGACTGGCAGTTATATTGTAATCTGTTGATCAACAAATATATTAGCCTTCTATTTTTTCACTTAATTTGGCTAAAAATTTAATTATGGATAGAAGACTTTTTTTACGAAGCGGTTCCCTTGCAGGTATTACAATATCCGCCACAGGCATTACAGCTTTTGCTACCAACAATAACAAAGAAACCACTCAGGTACTTGCTAACGTTAACAATTTTATTTTAGAAGAAATTACTATTGATGAACTACAGCAACAAATGAAAAGTGGCAAAACAACCGCTGTAGCTATTACAAACCTGTATTTAAACAGGATTGCTGCACTTGATAAAGCTGGTGTACATTTAAATGCAGTAATTGAAATAAATAAAGAGGCTTTAACCATTGCAGCAGGTATGGATAAAGAACGTAAAGCTGGTAAAATAAGAGGCCCCCTTCATGGCATACCAGTATTGGTAAAAGACAATATAAATACTGCAGATACCATGATGACCACTGCAGGTGCACTAGCCATGAAAGGTAATATCGCTCAGAAAGATGCATTTATAATTGCACAATTAAGAAAAGCAGGAGCCGTAATACTTGGCAAAACCAACCTGAGCGAATGGGCAAATTTTAGGAGTTCAGGAAGCACAAGCGGATGGAGCAGCCGGGGCGGACAAACAAAATGCCCCTACATTACAGACCGAAATCCATCAGGCTCAAGCGCCGGCTCAGGCACAGCAGCAGCAGCCAATTTATGCGCCATTGCCATTGGTACAGAAACAGATGGCTCTATTGTTTCACCATCTGCTGTAAACGGTTTGGTAGGTATTAAGCCAACAGTAGGTTTATGGAGCCGTTCAGGTATTATCCCAATTTCTGCTACGCAGGATAGTGCAGGCCCAATGGCCCGTACCGTAAGGGATGCGGCCATTTTATTAGGTGCAGTAACAGGTATAGATAATGATGATGCAGTTACCACCCAAAGCAAAGACAAATACTACCAGGATTATACCCAATTTTTACATTCAACTGCTTTAAAAGGCAAAAGAATTGGCATTGAAAAAACACACCTTAAAGGCAATAGCCCCATTGTAGCCTTATTAAAACAAGCCATACTGATAATGGAAAATCTTGGTGCGGTAATGGTACCCATAGAAATAGTAAAGAGCATTAACGAGCTGGGCAACGATGAGTACACCGTACTGCAATACGAATTTAAAGACGGTGTAAACAACTATCTTAAAACAGCGAATGGCAACATGAAAACATTGCAGGATATCATCAATTTCAACATAAAAAATGAAACGATTGCTATGCCCTATTTTAAGCAGGAAACACTGATTAGTTGCCAGGAAAAAGGTGATTTAAACAGCAAGGAATATACCGATGCGTTGGCTAAATCACTTCAATCAAGATCAATCATCAGTAAAATAATAGAAAGTGAAAAATTAGATGCTATTAGTGGCATTACCAACGGATTAGCTTGTTGCATTGACCTTATCAACGGAGATTACGACACCGGCTTTTCGCTCTCCTCCCCCGCTGCCATGGCTGGTTACCCCCATATTACAGTACCAATGGGTTTTGTACAGGGGCTACCTGCTGGCATTTCTTTTTTTGGCAATGCTTACACAGAGCCTGCATTAATTGGTATGGCGTATGCCTACGAGCAAGCTTCTAAAAAAAGAGCAAAACCAAATTTTAAAACTAATTTTTTAGGATAAGCCATACTATATTTTTCTGTTTGCAAACAACAATCGTTTTCATATTTATTAATGAAAATGATTGTTGTTTAACAGCCGCAATAAAATAATCCTTTTTATAAAAGCTATTTTACAGCAAAATTGTATTTTTGTGTACCCCTAAAGTTTATGATTAACCTGACTCAAATAGAAACCAACATAAAAAGATCGAGCTGGTGGCAAAAAGCTGCTGTTACAATTGACAATCACCACAGTAATAAGAGTGGTGTAATGCTTACCCATCATTTAGAAAGCGTTTACAAAAATGTAGAAGTGATATTTCAACAACCTGCTACCGGTTTTTACGGCAAACTATTTGCCTTGCTACCTATTTTAAAGCTTGATAAAGAAGCGTTAAAAAACGAATTAAAAATAGTAGCCCTGTTACATGATATTGGCAAAACTGCCGAAGATAAAACATTGATTATATTACATCCGCTAACAGGTAAGCCTGCGCACAAAAGACATGGCCTCGTTAGCTTAATTGCTGCTATGGAAATATTGGGCAATGATTTGGTAAAATGGCCAAAAAGAAGAGATTGTATTTACCATGCTATAGAGTTGCACGATATTTCCTATGGCCTTTTTAGAGAGTATAATTCAACTGGTGATATACCTCAAAACGAGCAATGGGATCATATTAACCACAAAATACATGCAGTGCCCGCAGCAGGCATATTGTATCTGCTCATTTTTAAACTGGCCGATATACACGGGCACGCTTCAATAAATGATGTTTTGTGGTTTTTTACTACTGCTAAAGACAACTATTTTAATCAACTTAACATTGATTTACCCATACCCACCGAAGGAGATATAAGGTAGAATAATGTAGCGTCATTGTTTGTAGTTGATGATTTATACAAATAAAAATTTGATTTTAATTTTTAAACCGTGCCTATTTTATCTATAAAAAAACCACACAAACTTTTTCAGCTTAGGTGGCACTGCAAAGGATGTATAGTTTGATTATTTCTTATTCATAAAAGCCTTGGGCATTTCGTTAATTTTTAAAAACGCAAAAGCATTTTCAGCCTTCTTTTTAAAACCTTATGCGCAGGTCTCCTTACCGGTTGCCTATCCGTCACTACTACCGTCATTAACATTCACTCAAAAATACAAGCCAAGCAACCCTTTACCTTTTGTCATATAATCAATCGCACTGCTGTACTTCTAAAGCCCCCTTAGGTGAAAGTCTCCTGACCTGTTGCTTATTCGTCACTACTACCTGCATTAATATTTACTCCAAAAATACAAGTTTAAGCAAGCCCTTATCCTTTGCCATGTAATCAACAGCACTGCTGTACTTCCAGTGCCAGGGCTCATTTACAAAGCCTGCGGTTACTGGATTCCAATGCCCGCCTGAATGGCTTATCGGGCAGGAAGATAATTTAAACGCTGGTTATACATTTCTGTGTTGTCTAATAACACCTTATGATTTTCGTGTTCCCAAAACTTGTGTTTAAAATTACTGCTGCTTTTTTTACCTTCCGTTTCAAAAGTATGCAGCAGGTATTCTTTTCTGCTTTCCTTTAAATTATTGATTACTACATCTATTAATTTCATGGCAGTAAAACTTTTTATATTGCGCCAAATCAAACCCAAATCATCTCCTTCTTTACAACTACAAATGGTATGCAAATTCCCGTCCGACCGGTTATCTGGGCGAGATTGGTCATTAACAGCCAGGCGTGTATTTTTAAACCTTGACTTTGCTGGCAATGCCTGATGCTACCTAGCAGGATTGTTTTGTATATTTCTCTAGTAAAAACATCCGCCCACCCAGCTGCTGTTGAGGTGGTAAAATATACTGATGCATTGTCAATAAATTTATACCTGGTGCTCATGGTGTTATTATTAACATCGTTAAAACTAAACTTTTTTAGCTGAAGTAGTATTCAACTTAAAGCAGTAGTAACAGGGAAAACACAGGACGGAGACCTGCGCCTGACTGATAGGTTCAAATTTAGGCTGATAAATTTCAATTATTAGCTAAATATATTTTGCTTAAATTTGCTTTACAGGAAAATTTTATAAAGTAAAAGCAACCATTTTGCTGTTTAGTGAACGCTTAACACAGAATAGAAGAAGCAAAAAAAATTGGAAATTATCTAAAAAAATAAAGAAGTGGTTTGTTCCTTCTTGCTACAAGTCAAATGCACGCAATGCTAAAAAAATAATTGAAATGAAAGTATTAGTAGATATTCGTAACGAAGCTAAAGTACCATTTGTAATGGAATTTTTAAGTAGTCAATCTTACATAAAAGCACAGCCCA
>JBBQTZ010000210.1:0-8320 GCA_038234405.1 Chitinophagales bacterium | reverse complement strand
GGGAGCTACTATTTGAAATACACCCTACCTTATTTTATGCATAAGTAATTAGAATTATTTAAATTATTATTTGCTGTGGATTAGTTTATACACTCAATAAATTTTTGATATAGCCTTTAGCGGGGTTAAAAAAAGAGATTGTATATGATGGCAAATACAAAATACAAAGTACAAAGTACTAGGTACAAGGTATAAGGTACAAGATAAGTGTAAACTCGTATGTAATTGTTTTTGTTAGCTGCATAAGTTTTATTTCAATGTGTACATATTAACAAATGTCACTTATAGAGGTGACTTTAGTCATAAACTGGCAATGGGTTAAATTTTACTTTTACGCCATCAAAAACAAAACAAATTATTAAGCTAAAATTTTTTAATACAATGAAAAAGGAATACTGGATCAATGTTAAGCATGTAGATAACCGGCTGGTGATTTTTTTAAATGGCGAAACTGTTTGGGATAGTGGCATTATTCATAATGATCCTGAAATGGATAAATACATAAATATTTCTGAACATTTAATTAAGCATATCAACCATTCATCCGAGCTAATATTTGAAGGATTTAATGACTCTTATAATTCTGATGATTCGTCTGATCAATTAAACCCATGGCATTTTTACTATAGAGTATTTACCCGTGTTGTAGATGCAACTGGCAATGTAATTGCCGAAGCCGAAATGTTGACTCCTTATAATGAAAAACATTTGTCAAACCCAAATATTAGGGCAATCAATAACTGTTACCAGATAGTAAGAAAAGATGGAGAATTTAAAGTGGTTTCAAATTCATTGTCTCAAAATTTTTATAACTAAAAATGTAATACGCCTTAAAACGGTAGCTACATGTTACCATTCATATGGCAAAATTCAGAAGAGGTTTATTTCTTTCGCTATACATCCAGCAAATTTTTCAAAGCCATTTTAACGATTGCATTGTACACCTTTTAAGCCTAAACGCTATCCTTTGGGCGTTTTAAAATAAATCAATTTTTTAAATCAAATTTCAAATATGGCACAAGCAAAAAAAGCAACCAGGTATGTTTATTATTTTGGTGCTGGAAAAGCAGATGGAAATGAATCTATGAAAAATCTTTTAGGTGGCAAAGGTGCAAATCTCGCCGAAATGGCTGGTCATCCAAATCTTAAATTACCCGTTCCTCCCGGATTTACACTTACTACAGAAGTGTGTACAGCATATTACAACAACAAAAAGAAATATCCCATAGAACTAGCGGCACAGGCTCAAAAAGCATTGGCAGCAGTAGAAAAGGAAATGGGAAAAAAATTTGGAGATGTAAAAAACCCATTATTGGTTTCAGTAAGATCAGGCGCAAGAAAATCGATGCCGGGTATGATGGAAACCGTGTTAGACATTGGCTTAAACGAACAAACGATTGAAGGGGTAATTGTACAATCTGGCGATGCCCGTTTTGCATATGACGCATACCGCCGGTTAATTATGATGTATGCAGATGTGGTGATGGAAAAAGCCGGTGGTTTAGAGCCAAAAGGCGGTAAGGGTATTCGTAAAGTACTGGATGAAAAACTGGAAAAAGTAAAAACTAAAAAGAGCTACAAATTTGATACAGATATTACCGTAGATGAATTAAAAGCATTGGTAAAAGATTTTAAAGAAACCATTATAAAAGTATTGGGCAAACCCTTTCCGGAAGATCCATACGAGCAATTATGGGGCAGTATTGGTGCTGTGTTCAGCAGTTGGATGGGCAAGCGTGCCATAGAATATCGCCGTATAGAAAAAATACCGGATGAATGGGGTACAGCGGTAAACGTACAAGCCATGGTGTTTGGTAACATGGGCGATACAAGCGCTACCGGTGTTGCATTTACAAGAAACCCGGGTAGTGGCGAAAATAAATTTTATGGTGAATATTTAGTAAATGCACAGGGAGAAGATGTGGTGGCAGGTATTAGAACTCCGGCACCCGTTAACGAATATTCTAAAAATGAACAAAGCAAACATTTGCCCACTTTAGAAGAAACAATGCCAGTTGCTTATAAAGAATTATTTAGTATTCAAAAAAGGCTTGAACTGCATTATAAAGATATGCAGGATATTGAATTTACCATCCAAAAAGGTGTGCTGTATATGTTGCAATGCCGTATTGGTAAACGCAATGGTATTGCGGCTGTAAAAATTGCAAGCGATATGTACAATTCTAAAATGATTGATGCTAAAACTGCTGTAATGCGGGTGGCACCTAATCAGTTGGTAGAGCTGTTATTACCTATGCTTGATCCGGATATTCAAAAAGTAACAAGGCCAATTGCAAAGGGTTTACCTGCAGGGCCGGGAGGTGCAAAAGGACGTGTAGTGTTTTCATCCAATGATGCCGTAGAATGGGCAGGCAAAGGTGAAAAAGTTATTTTGGTAAGAGAAGAAACCTCTCCCGAAGATGTGGATGGTATGCATAAATCACAGGCAATTCTTACAACAAAAGGTGGTATGACGTCGCATGCGGCATTGGTTGCAAGAGGCTGGGGTAAATGCTGTATTGTTGGTTGTACCGATATTGAAATTCATGGAGAAACCAAATCATTTAAAGCAAATGATGGCACCTATATTAAAGAAGGTGATTGGTTAAGCTTGGATGGTACAAAAGGCCTTGTTTACTTAGGCAGTATGGCATTAGTTGATATTGATCTTGATAAAAATACTTCTTACAAAAACCTGATGAAACTGGTTGATAAAACCAAGGTAATGGGTGTACGCACCAATGCAGAAACACCAGGTGATGCAGCACAAGGATTAAAATTTGGTGCAGAAGGAATTGGCTTATTCCGCACAGAGCACATGTTTTATGGCGAAGGAAGTGAAGAGCCATTGTTTTTGCTTCGCAAGATGATTGTAAGTAAAACAGAAAAGGAAAGACGTGTAGCTTTGAATGATTTAGCCAGGTATGTAAAGAAGGATGTAAAAGCTACTTTACTTACCATGAATGGTTTTCCGGTAACCATGCGTTTGCTGGATCCGCCATTGCATGAGTTTGTGCCACATGATGCAGAAAAACTGCAGCAGTTGAGCAAAGAACTTGGTATTAGCATGAGCATTTTAAAAAGAAGGGTATTGGCATTGCATGAAAACAATCCAATGCTTGGTCACCGTGGGGTAAGGCTCGGCATTAGCTATCCGGAAATTACTGAAATGCAGATTAGAGCAATTTTTGAAGCAACAGCCGAAATTTTGAAATCGGGGAAACAAGCCTTTCCTGAAATTATGGTACCAGTTACTTGTACTGTTAACGAACTAATTCATCAGAAAGTAATTGTAGATAGGGTATATAAAGAGGTTTTGGAGAAAACCAAAATGAAAAAAATACCTTACCTCTACGGTACTATGATAGAAATACCGAGAGCCGCTTTAATGGCAGAACAAATGGCGACTGTTGCAGATTTCTTCAGTTTTGGAACCAATGACCTTACTCAGATGAGCTTTGGTTTTAGCAGGGATGATGTGGGAGGTTTTTTGCCTAAATACCTCGATGAAAAATTGCTGGAAGATGACCCTTTTCAAACAATTGACCAAGAGGGTGTGGGTGAATTGATAAAATTTGGTACCGAACGTGGCCGTATCTCCAAGCCAAAACTTAAGGTAGGTATTTGTGGTGAACATGGCGGAGATGCTGAAAGCGTTAAATTCTGTCATCGTATTGGAATGAACTATGTAAGTTGTTCACCGTTCCGTGTACCTATTGCCAGGTTAGCCGCAGCACAGGCAGCGTTAGAATTTCCACGAAACTAATTTTAACATGCAAACATTAATGTAAACCCTATAAAAGCAGTACAAAATACCATTGCCTTGCATAAAATATGCAGGGCATTGTTGTAAAATCCAGTTTTTTTAGTTAAAAAAACAGGAGGGTTTCAAATCCACAAAAGGTAAGTAGCATAAGTTAATATTTTGGGCAAAAAAAACTCAATTATTTTGAGGTTCAAAAATATTTTCAAATGCTTAGCTATGCAGCAGTTGAAAGCTGTAGTAGATTTTTCAGTTGGTAGCCTAGTTACGAGTTCAACTATAAAATTCTGGTTAAATGTAACCTTTGTTACCATGTAGCCTTTTGCTTCCTGTTACTTTTGCACTATAAAAAAATTGTATGTCAATACTTTCGTTAACTGCAGCCGCTTCAAAAATAAATGAGCATAATATCACTAACCCTGCAATATTGCCTGTAAATAAAAATGTGCGGAATGTAAAGGCTGATGATAAGAATATGTATACGCAGATAAACACAATAGAAAGAGATAAAATGATAGCAGTAATAGTTTTTTTAAATTGCCTTGCAAAGCAATCGGAATAGGTTTAATGATGAGAATTAGGCATAAATATTTGCTTTAATTAAAAAGATAAAAAAATTTATTATATATGAAACAAACAGTTGTAAGTAATTGGAATTTTATGAGATTTTTCAGGCTGGCACTTGGTATTGCTATCATTGTGCAAGCAGCTTTTGCCCACGACTGGACGATGGGTATTTTGGGAGCTATGTTTACAGCAATGCCCATTTTAAATGTGGGTTGTTGTGGCGTTGGCGGCTGTGCTACACCCATTAAAAAGCAATCAGCAACTACAAAAGATATTACCTATGAAGAAGTGGTTTAACAAAAACAAATTGTATGTGATCGGATCTTTTACAGGAGCCATTGCCGGTTATTTTTACTGGCAACAGGTTGGCTGTTCATCCGGTACCTGCATCATTACATCTAAGCCGGTTAACAGCACTATTTATGGCGCTATGATGGGTGCTTTATTATTTAGTATGTTTAAAAAGGAAAGCAAACAAACAATTTTAAATAAAGAAGATAAAAATTTATAATAATGACATTCAATGAAATAATACAATCCGATAAACCGGTACTGGTAGATTTTTCAGCAGAGTGGTGTGGCCCTTGTAAAATGATGGCACCTATTTTAAAAGAAGTAAAACTGGAGATAGGGAATACCGCCACTATTATAAAAGTAGACGTTGATAAAAATCCGCAGGCTGCCGGCGAATACCAGATACAAGGCGTGCCTACCTTAATATTGTTCAAAAATGGCAAACCAATGTGGCGGCAAAGCGGGGTAGTGCAAAAATCAAGTTTAGTAAATACCATAAACAAATATATCTAACCTGGCTTTGTTTGTTGAGATCGCTAATAGATTTTCAACTGCTAAAGCTAGCTTTAAAAAGTATAAATTCAATCAGTATGTTTAATCAATTATTTTCAGGCAATAGCACAGCCAATTTACAAACCGTTATAAAAGAAGGCGCTTTTTTGGTAGATGTGAGAACCCCCGGAGAGTATGCAGAAGGTCATGTAAAAGGATCTGTAAACATTCCGTTAGATACCATACCCAATCAAATGGCGCAACTCAAAAGCAAACAAAATATTGTTGTTTTTTGCCGTAGTGGTGGCCGAAGTAGTCAGGCAAAATCTTTTTTAGATCAAAATGGTTTTACCAATGTTGTAAATGGCGGTAGCTGGGATAATGTAAACCAGTTTGTAGATTAATTATTGATGGTAAGGCTGATGAAAGTAAACCGGCTATAATAACACAAAACAGCATTATTCGAAAAACCAACAACCTATACTTCCCCTTTTTAGTCTTCCCCAATTTAGTTGATGGAAAGGGTAATTAGCTTTATCCGTCTTACAGCTTGTTCTTATTTTAAACCCAGCTTTTGCATTTGAAATCGTTAAGAGATACTCAAGTGCAAAAGCTGGGTTTACTTATTATTAAAATAATTGATCCCCTTGCTTTTGGATTGCTGTAAGTTGCAACAATTAGTTAATTGATGGTTACCCTTTCGGGAATTTCTCTCTTCTATAAATGTCTTCTATAAATGTCTTCTATTACGAACAATTCTGTACCTGTTAGTACACAAGTATTCAGTGAGATTTCTGCCATGACCAGCCCAACCCATCGGCAATAAATTTTGCTCAAACGGAAGCCCACATTAAATCTAAACCTAACTCATTTTAAGTATCTTCATCCCCTAATAAATAATTTTTAACTCAGTTTTTGAAAAACGAAAAGCTAACACATAAAGAAATCATTGACCTGCAACTTTATCAGGCGGGTTGGAATGTTATGGATCTCACCTACGTAATTAAGGAGTTTAATATTCTCCTGACCGTTGTAGAAGAACCCGATACACCCTACGCCGGGCATCAATTAGTATAAAAATATGCAAATTGGGTTGCGGATAAATCTTGGCAGCAAAATTTTGCAATATAAAAGAGTAATGAAACCCAAAAAGAAATTGTAGTAAATCTATTAATCAATACAATCAAAGTCCGGACAATTATGGCAAAGAAAAAAATATTCATCAGCAGTGTGCAGGTAGAGCTTTCTGCCGAACGCAAAGCGCTGCACGAATATATAAATGCAGATCCTTTGCTCGGCAAATTCTTTGAACCTTTTCTTTTTGAATTGTTACCTGTCGTTGATCAGCGGGCAGATGAATTATAACTGCGGGAAGTTGAACACAGCGATGTTTATATAGTAATTGTAGGAAAAGAATATGGTTCTGAAAATGCAGCCGGTATTTCACCTACCGAACTGGAATTCAATCATGCCACCAAACATCATAAAACCAGGTTGGCATTTTTAACTCCACATAAAAACAATGAACGGCATCCTAAAGAAGTGAAGTTTATTTCTACAATACAAGGTGTACTGGTAAGAAAAATGTTTACTACTGTAGATGAATTAAAATTATCTGTGTGTGCCGCATTGGTAAGATACCTGGAAGAAAAAGAAATTATTCGTGTGGAGCCTTTTGATGCTGGTTTTAATGAGCAGGCAAATACCGTTGATATAGATGATGAGAAAGTAAAACAGTTTGTTCGCTCTGCTCAATCAAAAAGAGGCTTCCCTTTAAATGAATCTGAACCCATAGAAAAAATTCTTACGCATCTCAACTTGGCGCAGCAACATCGTATCACCAACGCAGCGCTGCTGCTATTTGGAAAACAACCGCAACGCTTCTTCATTAATTCCGAAGTACGCTGAGCTTCCTTCCACGGTACCATTGTGGAAAAGCCAATACCCTCTTACAAAGTTTTTAATGGAACCGTTTTTGAACTTTGTGGACGAAGCAGTTGATTTTGTACTTTCTAAATTGGATTATGTCATTGGTACCCGTTCTCAACAAACACAAATTCCCGGTAGCTACGAAATTCCTAAAGAAGTAGTTAGATAAGCTATTGTAAATGCCATTGTTCACCGGGATTATACCAGCAATGCAAGTGTACAAGTAATGTTATTTAAAGACCGTTTAGAAATTTGGAACCCTGGCTCTTTACTCCTGGGCTGGACAATTGAAAAATTGAAACAACTGCATACTTCGGTTCCTGCAAACCCCCTGCTTGCGCAACCTATGTACCTGGCAGGCTATATTGAAAGATTGGGTACAGGTACCGCAGACATGCTTCGTATTGCTGCACTAGCCGGATTAAAAGCCCCGGAGTTTATTCAAGAGGAGGAATTTAAAATAATAGTGTACCGGCCAGCCTACCGTGCAAGTACCGGCCAAGCTACCGGCCAGGTTGCCGACCAAGCTACCGACCAAGCTACAGAACTGGTTAAACGCTTGATTTTTGTTGCTGAGGCAATCAATTCATGGCAGCAACTCATGGATTTGCTCGGCTTAAAACATATACCCTCTTTCCGGTAAAATTACCTTGCTGCCTCATTATCAGATGGTTATATAGAACTTGCTATTCCTAAAACACCCAATCATCCTAACCAACTATATAAATTAACTGAAAAAGGGCTGGCATTAAAAAATGGTTTATTGGCTTTTAGTGTCCCTTTCACCATGCATGATACCGTTCATGATACCATGCAAGTTGACACTCGTTTTTACTACTTCCGATCCCTACCAACGCTGGAATGGTATTTCCAGCAAAAAGCCTCATGGAAATGAAGGTTTTGTTTGGTATGCAGAATATCTGATTAAAAATAACCAGAAAAGGGTGCAGAAAGGAAATTTGATTGTATTACACTAATTAATTTCGTTGTTTTGTAACCGAACCGATATAAAAACATATACTCTATATTATTTAAGAGCAGCTAAAACTGTTATTAATAATTTAAAATCCTTTACGAATAATATCAAATAAAAGCGAACGCAAAACTACAATAAGAATAACAGCCGAAAGTAGAGCATAAAAATAACTGCATGAAGAATTATTTGCGGGAACTTTTGGTTATTGTTTGTAACCCATCACCGGGCAGTTAGTTTTAAGTGGTACATTATTAGTGACGCTGGATTTTCTTGTTTCGTATACATTTGAAACATTATGC
>JBBQTZ010000209.1:0-8336 GCA_038234405.1 Chitinophagales bacterium | reverse complement strand
AGCAGTTGTAAAACTGGATGTTGATTTCCGTGAGGAAGTTAACATAACTGATAAACCCAATCGGTGTAGGGCTAAGCTGGGTGGTATGCACAAATTAATTGAATGAACGCTAGAATCACCGTCACCTGCAAGGAGCTTAGGAGTCTGACAAAGTTTTAAAGCTTCAGCCAAAACGGCAACGACATGAGTTAAACTGTTTGCAACTCAGTTTACGTGGTTAATCAACCTGTCCGGTGAATAGTTCACTGCTAACCTATCCTTGTCCAATCGTGATAACAGGGAAACCCCGTGTACCGCCCTGTACCAACAGGGCAGGCTACCTGCAAAGGTAGCTGTTGGAAGGCGGGAGTAAGATTGGGCAAAAAGCGAACGGGTAGCCGTAATAGCTACTTTAGGGGTTGAAACATTACCCTGCGGCGGAAGCCGGCTCACGTGCTTATGGTCCATTACGTGCAAGAAAAATGGAAGAACTTCAATTTGGAGGGCAAGCAAATGATTGCAACTTTTTAAAAGGCCGGATTTATCCGGTTAATATAAAAGTCTGTAAATGCGGCCTTCGGATCAGCAATGGTCGAAAGGAAGCTTCTTTTGAGTATTGCGCAGGCAACACGGTAAGGTACATTTCCTTATACAGGTCTTATCGGCTTATTAGCAGCTAGGAGGTATGTTATGCAATTTTGCATGGGTGAAACCGGCCACTGGAATAAGAGGTGGCTTGAAATGGGCTTGAGCCGGATGAGCGGGAAACTTTCACGTCCGGTTCTTAGGGGGCTGAAAGGGCAGCAATGCCCTTAGCTACCCGAAATCTTCATCTTCAACTATTGTACTTAATCAAGCACAAACATCGTTGGGCATTTGTTGGTTATCTTGTACATTTGTTTTTCAATCTTCAGCGGCTGCGGGCGGACGATTTTCGTATCTTCCAAGATTGCTAGCCCTGTACGTTGTGCCGCATGCTTTGGCCGATACTGTTAATTTTAAACTTTGTGACTTTGAACCTCACAGAAAAAGACATAACAACTGACGGGCAGCAGGAACAAAAAGATAAACCATCAAAAAAATAAATGGCTACAACTAAAAAAAATAAGACCCAACCACCTGCCACCGTGCAGAATTTTCCAATTGTAGGTATTGGGGCAAGTGCAGGAGGGTTAGAAGCTTTTAAGCGATTGCTTGCTGCGATACCCGAAAGTTCAGGTATGGCGTATGTACTAGTGCAGCATCTTGACCCTAACCACGAAAGTATTTTGCCAGAGATTTTGCAGCGGGTAACAAAAATTCCGGTGCACGAAATTACCGACGATATTCATCTTGCTCCCGACCATATCTACATAATTCCTTCCAATAAAATCCTTACTTCAACCGATGGTGTGCTTCAACTTTCTCCCCGTGAGAAAAAAATTCTCAATCTATCCATAGATATTTTTTTTACATCATTGGCAGAAGTACATAAAGAGTTTGCAGTAGGTATTGTGTTATCTGGTACAGGCAGCGATGGCACACTTGGATTAAAAGCGATCAAAGAACATGGCGGCATCAGCATGGCACAGGACTTTGAGTCTGCCGCTTACGACAGTATGCCGCAAAGTGCAGTGAGTGCAGGCGTAGTTGATATTATTTTAGCTCCCGAAAAAATTCCAGCACAGCTTTTACAAATCATTAGATCATACAAAACCAGCCATTTTTTTAAAGCAGAAGAAGAAGAACTTCCAAAAAACGATGAAGATATTTTTAAACAAATTTTACTGTTACTTCGTCAGCGGAGTGGCGTTGATTTTACTTATTATAAGCAACCTACTTTTCACAGACGTATTGCCCGGAGAATTGCCATTACAAAAAAGAATCACCTTGCTGACTACTTAAAATTTTTACGCACCGATAAAGCCGAACAGGATGCGCTATTTCAGGATGTGCTTATACCGGTTACTTCTTTCTTTCGAGACCCCAAAACTTTTCAAGCGTTAACAAAAACTGTTTTTCCCGCTCTTTTTAAAAATAAGGCTGCTGATGAACCTATTCGTGTTTGGATTGCAGGATGCTCTACAGGCGAAGAAGCATTTTCAATTGCCATCTGCCTGCACGAATTTTTAGGCGAACAATTATCCAACACAAAAATTCAAATTTTTGCTACCGATATTTCAGAGAAAGCAATCAGGAAAGCACGGGCAGCCGTTTACACTAAAGCAGAAGTAGAAAAGGTTTCTGAAACGCAGCTTAGTACCTATTTTAGAAAAAATAAAGACGGTTACGAGCTCAACAAACTTATTCGGGATATATGCGTTTTTGCACCGCATAATTTTTTGAAAGACCCCCCTTTTGCAAAAATGGATTTAATCAGTTGCCGCAATGTGCTTATCTATATGGATACTTTTTTGCAAAAGAAAGCATTTACTACTTTTCATTACGCACTTAAAGAAAACGGTTTTCTTCTTTTAGGAAAATCAGAATCCACCGGCGGATTATCCGATTTATTTACACAAGTGGAGAAGAATGAAAAAATTTATTCCCGTAAACCGGTGGCGGGCAGATTTATGCATGTTGCTACTGAGCGAAAAGAAGAATTTTTTGTAACAAAAGATAGAACTGCAACCAAACAAGAAGGTACGCAAGCCGATTTCAGGAAAAGTGCAGAGGCAATCATGCTTTCCAAATCTCCTGCAAGTGTGGTAGTAAATGAAGTAATGGACATCGTTCACATTCACGGAGACATCACCCCTTTTCTACAGTCACCACAAGGCAAGCCAACTTACAACCTATTAAAAATGGCACGAGAGGGTTTAGCATTTGAATTGCGAAACGCCATTCATAAAGCAACAAAGGAAAAGACAGCGGTTACCAAAGAAAACATTCATGTAAAAGTAACAGCTCGTCTGAATGAAGAAATCGGGAAGGAAAAACAATCTTTGGTTACAATAGAAATTATTCCACTCACCGATACTATTGAATCGCATTACTTAATTCGGTTTCAGGAAAAAAGTATTCCTGTTCTGCAGGGAGAAAAAAAAGCTTCATCAGGAAATAAAGCTGAAACATCCCGAAAGCTTTCAGGCCAAAACGAGCAATTAGAAAAAGAACTTTCGCAAACCCGGGAAGACATGCGTTCTATCACCGAAGATATGGAAGCCGCCAACGAAGAACTACAAAGTGCCAATGAAGAATTGCAGAGCAGCAATGAGGAAATGCAAAGCCTGAATGAAGAATTAGAAACATCAAAAGAAGAACTTCAATCAACCAACGAAGAACTCAACATCGTAAACCAGGAGTTACTTGACAAGCAGGAACAACTCAACGCATCGCACTCGGAACAAGTGAAAGCCAGCAAACTAATAGAAGCAAGTGAAGCATTTAACCGTACTATTCTGGAAAGCAGTCCCGATTGCTTAAAAGTTTTAGACAGGGAAGGTCGCATTCAGTATATGAATGTCAGTGGGATTTGCCAGATGGAAATAGATGATTTTTCAATTGTTAAAAATAAGTACTGGTGGACGCTTTGGGGCAAAGAAAACGAAGAAATGGTAAAAGCGTCTATTGATAAAGCAATTAAAGGAGAAACTGCCCACTTCACAGCAGTATGCCCCACTGCCAAAGGCGCAGATAAATGGTGGGATGTAGTAGTATCGCCTGTTTACAAACCGGGTGAACAGGTTCAGCAAATCATTTCTGTTGCAAGAGATATTACCCGGCAGAAAGAAGCAGAAGAACAAATTCGCCAAAAGGAAGAAATGTTTAAATCAATTTTTGACAATAGCCTTGCAGCAATAGTAGTTACCAATGATCAAGGCAATTATTTATCTGCTAACAAAGCAGCAAGTGAACTGCTGGATTATACAGTTAATGACTTATTGCGAATGAACGTGGGTGCTTTAAAAACAACTGCAAAAGATGGAGCGACTAAGCGTTTTGAAGAATATATAAGCAAAGGTGAAGAAGCTGGCGAATTTGATTTTATTACCAGAAACGGTGCCCATAAATTTGTAAAATACCAGGCAATTCGCATTAAGGCTGATTTCAATTTAAACATCATGATGGATATTACTGAACTAAAAGAAGCGGTTCAAACAATACATGAAAGCGAAGAGCAGTTCCGCACATTTGCTGATAGCATTCAAAACCTTGCCTGGATAGCCAATGCTGAGGGCTGGATTTATTGGTATAACCAGCGATGGTATGATTATACCGGAACAACACTTGAAGAAATGGAAGGTTGGGGATGGCAAAAAGTGCACCATCCCAACCATGTTGAGAAAATAATAGAGCTTACAAAACAGTTATGGAAAAAAGAAGAAGCATTTGAGCTAACCTTTCCGCTGCGCAGGCAAGATGGAGAGTATCGTTGGTTTCTCACCCGTGCCTATCCTGTAAAAGATGCCAAAGGTAATATTGAGAGATGGATAGGAACCAATACTGATATAAATGAACAACAAAAAGCACTAAATGAAAAAGATGACTTTATAAGCATTGCAAGCCATGAAATGAAAACGCCTTTAACTACAGCTAAAGGTTATCTTGAATTATTGCTGCGAATATTAAGCGAAGAAAACCAAACTGCCGTTTTATACGCCAACAAAGCCAATCAGTCATTAGAAAGGTTGCACGGTTTAGTTAAAGAACTATTAGATGTAAGTAAAATACAAAACGGAAAAATGGATTATAATATATGCACGTTTAATTTTAATACAATGATGGATGAGGCTATTGAAAACATGCAGTTTACTGCTAAAAATCATAGCTTACAAATAACAGGAAATAGTTTACGGCAGATAAAGGGCGATAAAGACAGGATATACCAGGTACTCACTAATTTATTAGGCAATGCTGTAAAATATTCTCCCAATGGTGGTAAAGTATTTATAAAAGTGGAAGAACAGCATGGGGAAATTCTGGTATCTGTTCAGGATTTTGGTATTGGAATGTCTAGCCAGCATTTGGATAAAATTTTTGACAGGTATTACCGGATACAGGAACATGCAGTCTATTTTCAAGGATTGGGTATTGGGTTGTACATATCTAACGATATTATAGAAAGGCACAAAGGTAAAATGTGGGCAGAAAGTGTACAGGAAAAAGGTAGTACATTTTATTTTACCTTACCATTATAAATCATTTAAAAAAAAGGTTTTAAGGCTAACCCAATTTATTAAGTATGAAAAAAAATATTCTTATTTACGATGATGATGAAGAAATTTTACTTTTATGCAAAGCTATTTTATCTAAGTATAATTTTGTAGTAGAGACTTTTTCAATATGCGAAAATATATTATCCGATATTCAAACATTTAAGCCCCATATTATTTTGATGGACTTATGGATTCCGCTAATTGGTGGTGAAAAAGCAATTGAAATAATGAAGCAAAATGAAAGTACAAAACAAACGCCTGTTTTAATATTTTCTGCTAACGCAGATATTATGGAAATCAGTAAAAAAGTAAATGCAAACGGTTATATAGAAAAACCATTTACCATTAATACTTTTATTGAAACCATACAAAAACATTTAGCTTAATTAATATTCGCTGTTGACCAACGAGCGTAGCACGAACGTACAATACAAGTATTGCTGCAAGCAGTGCAGGACAATGTTGTGCAACCTAAAAAGGTCCTGGTCGGATAGTTTTATACGGGCATCCGTAAGAAAAACCTACTCTTCCACGAGTGGTAGCTTACCGGTATTGCGGCTGCAGTAACCTGGCCGTAGCGAGCTTCCGGAACAATGAACCGAGCAGTTTTTTTTAGATAAAAACTGGAAGTTGATTTCCGTGAGGAAGTTAATATAACTAATAAACCCAATCGGTGTAGAGCTAAGTTGGATGGCATTCACAAATTAAAATGAACGAACGGTAGAATTTCCGTCACAAGCAAGGAGCTTAGTGGTTTGCAAAGTTTTAAAGCTCTAGCCAAAACGGCAACGACTTAAGTTAAACTGTTAACAACCCAGTTTACGTGGATAATTAACATGTCCTGTGAATAGTTCGGTGCTAACCCATCCTCGTCTTATCCTGACAACAGGGAAACTCCGTGTACCGCCCTGTACTAACAAGGCAGGCTACCTGCAAAGGCAACTGCTGGGAGGCGGGAGTAAGATTGGGCAAAAAGCGAACTGATAGCGGTAATAGCTACTATAGGGGTTTAAACATTACCGCATGGCGGAAGCCGACTGACGTGCTCATGGTCCGTTATGTGCAAGAAAAATGGAAGAACTTCAATCTGGAGGGCAAGGAACAAAAAAATATTTTAGTTGATTTAGAAATGAAAATTAGGAACTCAATAGCAGTAGATGAAAGACAAAAATATTTTCTAAAACCACCCACCTTTTTTAGAAAACGCTGTGTTAAATACAATTGCAGCAGCAGTTTCAATATCAACGAGCAATAAATGCAAGCTATGCTCTTTAACTGAAAGGCTATAGGAAAGTGTATAGGAGAGTGGATTGTAAAATAATATTGATTACTGCGAAAACAAAATGATTGTGTAAGTATATTAATTGTATAATTAGAGAATAGATGAAATCACAATTACAGATAGTAACTAAAATAATAGCTAAATTAGAATAATGTATCAATTTTCTTTACATAGTTTAGAGCAATTAATCAAACGAAATATTACCCAGGAAATGGCACTTTGGATAAATATGATTCTCGAAAACGATAAAACCTATTTAATTCGAGTTTTTGTAAACCAAACTAAAACACCCCTTTAATTATAACAGCATATAAAATAAGTAAAATTTAAAAATATTAATTATAAAAATTAAATACGATAAACAAGCAGATGTAGTATATATACAATTGAACAATAATTCTATTACCGAAAGTGGTGAAGACAACAAATGAGTTATTGTTGATTACGACAGTGAAAAAAATGTTGTAGGCATCGAAATATTAAACGCATCTACCAAACTACCACAGCCAAATATTGTAGAGTATGAAATGGTTTAAATAAATAATCTTATAACTACAGTGATTAATGAATCCAATAGTTGAAAAAAAAATGCTTTTTAAAATAGATATAAAGTCTAAAACAATAATAAGTACGGGTGCATTTGATTGAAGGCTTAAAGCGTTGGAGATAATAAAAAACACAAACTTCTGTAAGGTTTATCACATATCTAGGCAGAAACTCGTCTTTAACACTTTCAAGATAAAACTTTAAATGCTTAACGCAAACGTTTAAGTTACAATAAAATAATAGCGGGATAAGCCATTCCCTGAAGGTTATCTGTTTGCAAAAAATAATATAAAAAATGGAGTAGTGTTGCAGCCTTTTATACAATGCTGTTCTCAATAAAAAATTCAATTCATTTTATAGTTTACAGCATCACTGATCCAAAAGTTGAGCTAACTGCTTTTTACTTTTTGAATGGTCAGGTTTTTTGCTTCGGCAAATGCTTTGCGCCCATCAGGCAATATTACCCGGTAGTATTGTCCATTAAAAGCTTCTGCCTGCAACCTAATATTTTTATTGAGTGTGGCAATTGGCTGTAGCATAAAAAGGTCGGCATAAACCTTGGTTTGCCGGGATGTGATCATCGCCGGGTTCAATACTTTATTCTCCATTTTTATACCAGGCTCTTTAATTTTTTCTACAAAAGCCAGCGGGTCAATGGCACCGCTGAAAGTATAGATGCCGAAATGCAGGTGGGAGGCAGTGTACAAGGCATTACCCGTATTACCGGTAAGTCCGATCACCTCACCTGCTTTTACCCGTTGACCCGTTGTAACCAATTGTTGGTGTAAGTGTGCATAGTAAACGTTGTAATTACTGTTGTCGGGCTGCATAAATATTACTTTTCCACCGAGAATATTTTCAGACACACTGCTGATATAACCATCTGCTACAGCCACTGCAGGCGATTTGGCGGCTGCAAAAATATCGATACCCTCATGTTTGCGGGCTCCCCCATCACGGCCATCGCCCCAGAAACTACCAATATTACTTTTAGCAGACGCCGCTATAGGAAAAGTAAAAGAAGCCATGTGGCTTATAGCAATTGCATAGCTGCCATCGGTAGCTAATTGTGGCTGGTATCGTATGATGAGTCGCTCATCTTTTGTTGCAATATATTCAAAACTATTGTTGGCAGTATCTGCTGCCAGAATATATTCCAGCGCAACGCTTGTTGTAGTATCCGCAGCACGCCAAAGATCCATATAAACCGCATAAGGCATTGCAGAGGTTTTGTTTAGTCTCGCTACTAATTTCTGACCTCGTTTTATAAAAACTTTCAAGGAAGTGGCGGTATGATTGTTAGCTGAGAAAATGCCGGATTCGCTGTAGGTTGGCGGAATACCTAAGGGGTTGTTGAGTGAATATTCTGCCGCATTGAGCCAGGCATTAAC
>JBBQTZ010000208.1:0-8356 GCA_038234405.1 Chitinophagales bacterium | reverse complement strand
CCTTTCATTTTACTGGAAGGCGTGTGGTGCATGGTTTCTGTTGCCGGATTAATAAAGCTGCTGCTTAAAAGAAAATAATATGCTTACAAAAGAAGCGATCGAAAAATACTTTCTGGCAGAGAAGGCAGAAAGCTGGGTATTTATGGCAATTGGTATTTCAGGTATCCTGCTGGCCATTATTGCTTTTTACTTTTTAAAAACTTCTTTTTATAAAGGTGCAGCCATGCCATTATTGTTGATAGGTTTATTATTAGGCATTGTTGGCTTTACCGTGTACAAAAGAAGCGATGAAGACAGAATAAAAAATGTATATGCACTTAGCATGAATCCCGGTGAGTTAAAAGAAAAAGAATTACCAAGAATGGAAGTGGTGATGAAGAATTTTATAGTTTATCGATATGTTGAAATTGCATTTGCCATCCTGGGTATTGTATTGTTTTTTTATTTTAAAAACAATCAAGAACAATCGTTTTGGAAGGGCGTTGGCATCGCACTCGCCATCATGGCTTTGCTGGCGTTAACAGCCGATTATTTTGCAGAAAAAAGAGGACGTATTTATTTGGATCAACTCAATACTTTTATACAATAATTGGCAATAATTGGTGTAGTTGAAATTGCTTTTTAATGCTGTAAAATTTAACCTTTAAAATAACTGAAGCCCATAATGCCCTATAGTTGTAAATACAACACACCTGGTAATAACCCCAATACAACACCAAATAAGTAGTTTATTTAAATTAGCATTCAATCCAACGCCTACCGCAATACTAATAGGCGCACCAACACACATAGTGCCTAAAAAGCCTAAACCAACAATGCCATATTTATTCCAAATTCTGTGTAATGTGGGGTGTTTGTCTTCATGCGTTTCCTTGGGCTTATTTTTTGAGAAAAATGACCTGATTTTATCTCCTAAAAATGTGGCTACAAAAACACCGGCCAAGCCGCCTGTTACGCTTGCAAAAAAAATGGTGTACGGTGATAAGCCAAATGCAAACCCCGCCGGGATGGCGGCGTATATTTCAAATGTAGCAAGCCCTGCAACGGTAAGTATTTTAAACAACATAATATCTGTAGTAATATGGATTTTTTATCCTTGTAAATGAATGATAGCGACAATTTGATATTTTTTATTGTCCTGTTTTTCAACCTGCTTTAAAAATAAGATTGCGTAATTTTTTGATCTAAAATAAAGCACTGCGTATTTTGCTTTTTCAAAAGCTTTCCTGTTAAAAGTTACATATCATATTGGGCATTTCTCATGATAATTAATCAACTCTATAGGCGTTTTTTCAAATTCATATCCGGCATATCTAACTACTATTTCATCCAACACAGCATCAATTTCTTCTACTGTTTTGTAAGTTACCAGCCTTAATCTATAATCTTTAATACCTGGTAATCCCTTTAAATAGTTGGTATAATGGCGGCGCATTTCAAAAATGCCAACGAGCGGCCCCTTCCACTCATAACTTTTATGCAGGTGCTTTTTACATACCGCTACCCTTGCTTCAATAGTAGGTGATGGAAGGTGTTTACCGGTTTTTATGTAATGCTTTATCTCTTCAAATATCCACGGGTAACCAATGGCAGCACGGCCTATCATTACACCATCTACCCCATAACGGTTTTTATATTCTACTGCTTTTTCCGGACTATCTATATCGCCGTTACCAAAAATAGGAATAGTTATACGGGGGTTATTTTTTACTTTACCAATCAAGGTCCAGTCCGCTTCGCCTTTGTACATTTGCGCCCTTGTGCGGCCATGTATAGCAAGCGCCTTAATGCCAACATCCTGCAATCTTTCGGCTACTTCTTCAATATTTCGGCTGCTATCATCCCAGCCTAACCTTGTTTTTACCGTTACGGGCAAGGTTGTAGATTTTACCACGGCATCTGTTAACTTAATCATTAAATCGATATCTTTTAATACACCGGCACCGGCACCCTTCATGGCAACTTTTTTTACCGGACAACCAAAATTTATATCCAATAAATCCGGGTTGGTTACATCCACAATTTTTGCTGCCAGTGCTAAACTTTCTTCATCACCTCCAAATATTTGTACGCCCACTGGTTTTTCGTAATCAAAAATATCCAGCTTTTGCCTGCTTTTAATGGCATCTCTTATCAACCCTTCAGATGAGATAAATTCTGTGTACATAAGGTCGGCTCCTTTGTCTTTGCAAACGGCTCTAAACGGCGGATCGCTTACATCCTCCATGGGAGCAAGCAATAAAGGAAAATCGGGTAATTGTATATTGCCGATGGTTGGCATAATTTTTTTAGTTATTTTTTTAATTTAATTTAGTTGGCGTAAATGAATGTTTAGGTATTAAGAGGCTAAAAAAGTTGTCACAATTTTAGTAGCTTCTGTACATGCATTACTTAGTTCGTCGTTTATTATTTGCTTATCAAACTGATCCTTAAACGAAATTTCGTAAGATGCTTTGTTAACCCTTGCAGACAGTGATTCTTCGGTTTCTGTGCCCCGGCTTTCCAGCCTTGCTTTTAGTACGGCCACCGATGGTGGTACAATAAAAAGAGTTAAAGCCGTTTGTGGATATTGCTGTTTTACATGAATAGCGCCTTTTACATCAATATCCAAAACGGGGATTTGATTGTTATCCCAAATCCGTTGTAACTCTTCTTTTAAAGTACCATAATATTTACCTTCATATACCATCTCCCACTCTACAAATTCGTTTTGCTGAATTTTTTTTTTGAACTCTTCAAGGCCAATAAAATAGTAATCTTTTCCATGCTGTTCATTTCCCCTTGCCTGCCTTGTAGCAGCCGATACAGAAAAAGACAATTGAGGAAAAGTATCCATCAAATAATGTGTAATAGATGTTTTACCAGCACCCGAAGGAGCGGTAATAATTAGTATTTTATTGTTGGCAGATATCATAAAGTATTTGATGGGTTGATACAATTAAAACAGTTGATTTTATAAACTCCCGGTTAATATCGTTAGCATATTTACATACCTGCAAAATCAGTACATTAGTTTATTCTTACAATATCTGCTCCAAGTGCCTGTAGCCTTGTATCTATATTTTGATACCCCCTGTCTATTTGTTCAATATTTTGTATGGTACTTTTCCCTTCTGCACTTAAAGCCGCTATCAGCAAGGCTACTCCAGCTCTAATATCCGGACTGCTCATGGTGATACCACGTAGTTTTTGTTCTCTTTCAAGGCCAATTACCACGGCTCTGTGTGGGTCGCATAAAATAATCTGTGCGCCCATATCTATCAGTTTATCAACAAAAAACAAACGGCTTTCAAACATTTTTTGATGTATGAGTACACTGCCTTTTGCCTGTATTGCAGTTACCAGTACAATACTTAGCAAATCGGGTGTAAACCCTGGCCATGGATGGTCGTAAATGGTAAGTACACCACCATCCATGTATTTTTGAATTTCATACATTTCCTGTGCCGGTATATGAATATCATCGCCAACAAAATTCATTTGAATACCAAGTTGTTGAAACCGCTCCGGTATTACACCCAAATGTTCTATTCCGGCGTTTTTAATGGTAATATCACTTTGCGTCATTGCTGCCAATCCAATAAAACTACCTATCTCTATCATATCAGGCAGCATACGATGTTCTGTACCAAATAACTGCTCTACTCCTTCAACGGCTAATAAGTTGCTGCCAATACCCGAAATTTTTGCACCCATGCGGTTTAACATTTTACAAAGTTGTTGTAAGTATGGTTCGCAGGCTGCATTATAAATACTGGTAATGCCATTTGCCATTACGGCTGCCATTACAATGTTAGCTGTTCCTGTTACACTTGGTTCATCTAACAGTATGTTGGTGCCTTTCATTGCTGGCGCAGATAAATAAAAATATCCATCACTATTGTATTGAAACGATGCACCCAACTTTTCGAAGCCCAGGATATGAGTATCCAACCTTCTTCTACCAATTTTATCGCCGCCCGGTTTTGGGATATAGGCTTTTTTAAACCTTGCCAACATAGGCCCGGCAAGCATTACAGAGCCCCGAAGCTTTCCGCTTTTTTTGTGGTAGTCATCGCTGTTGAGGTAATCTACATTTACATCATCTGCCTTAAAAATACAGGTATCCCGGCTCACCCGCTGTATTTTTACACCCATTTCGCCCAGTAATTCTATCAACAGGTTTACATCTGTAATATCAGGAATATTGGTAATGGTAACTTCTGCTGCCGTAAGCAATACTGCAGATATAATTTGCAATGCTTCATTTTTGGCTCCTTGTGGAGTTATTTCACCAGCTAATTTTTTACCACCTATTACTTTAAAAGAGCCCATATTTTTTTAATTGGATGTTATAACAATTATAATTTAAAGTATCCAAAAGCTATTGTAAAATTTTAATAAAGAATGCCGGTATAAAATATATAGTGCAACCCATATTTTCAATTGAAAATCTATTACAGGCTCCTGCTTCAACAGCCGGGTTAAATAGCGCAATGCTATAATTTAACTACAGCATATTTATAATTGGCATTATTAATTGTTGGCCTGTAAAAATATTACTCTAAAATAAAACCCCGGCACTGGAATAGTCCTTGCCGGGGAATAATAACTTATTGAACTTTTTAATAGCGCTTCTTAAAATTTCTATTATTGCTGCCTGCATTGCTTCCGCCCCTGTTATCCCTTCCGTCTCTTGCACTTCCTCCTCCTCCTCCTCTGTTATCTCTGCCGCTACTTGCACTGCCACCCCTGTTATCTCTGCCACCATTGGTATTGCTGCGTTGACCAAAGTTTTTTCTGTATCCACCATTATTGCTACGGTAATCATCTCTTTCTATTACCTCGTTTCTATGCTTTACAAATGGCTTATTGTTAAACTCTAACTGGCCTTCTGTCATATTGTTTAATTCTGTTTGTATGTTATCATCATGTACCAGTTCTTTATGCCAATTGCTGTAAGTAAGTTTCATGTAATAGGCAATTGAATTAGCAAAACCCTGGCGTTTTTCAGCATTTTCTTCTTTCAAGGCTTTATTTATTACTACTTCAATATTTTTACCAAGATGATTAAATTTTGGATATCTCTTTGGATACGGTAATGGCTCTGGTTTTGCCTTTAATGTTTCTCTTGTTGGTATTGGATAAGGGCTTTCTACATCCAATTTAAAATCGCTGATAAGAAATAGATGATCCCATAATTTATGCCGAAAATCTTCTACATTTTTGAGGTGTGGGTTTAAAAATCCCATCAATTCTATTAATGCCATTGCATTGCGCTGGCGCTTTTCTTTATCTTCCAGTGTAAGCACATATTCAACCATCTTTTGTATATGACGCCCATATTCCTTCATTGTAAGGTGGTTACGGGTAGTGTTATACTCCATGTTCTCTGTATTTATCATAATAGCAAATGTAGTGAAAACCTATGTTTTATTTAAATATTGATTATTGTATAGTAGTTAATTTTAAGCTAAGTTGATGTAAAAAACCAGGTTAACAAGTAAGCCTAAAAGGATATGAAATGGTTGTTTTATTCTTTTTAGTGCTGTACATATTTAGCTTTGGTAAATTGTACCAATGGCTGCTAATAAACGAGGGTGGTGACACGCCAGATATAAAAGATTCAGTTCTTAAATTTTTATCGTTTCAAAAAAGAAATTACAGTAGAGCAAATAATTTTTTCAAGCCGATTTTATTTAATATCGGTGTTTGCTTCAGTGCCTGAAAGCCTTTCCGTATTTTTATTCTTCTGCAAATTGATGTTTATTGTTTTTTGCAAACATGGGGATGGATACAAAAAATGCTGCAATAGCCCCAAGGCTGTCTGCTAACCAATCAAACCAGTCAAACTGACGACCGGATATAAAATACTTTTGAATCAGTTCTGTTGTAATTCCCCAAACGCAGGTAGCCAATGTAATTTTTATAAATAAAGCCAACTTTTGAGGCTTACTGATAGCTGCATTCTTAAACGGCATGCAAAATAAGAATACAATGCCACCAAAGAGTGCGGTATGCACTAGTTTATCAAAACTTAAAATATCTAAATATGGAGTTGATGGAAGATCTTCTCCCGGTATGCATACAAGTATTAAAACAAACAAAAACCAGGCGATACCTGGTATAAAATTTTTACCCTCTATCCTCAATAAAGAGAATCTATGTTGCGTTGCCATTTTAATTTATTAAGAAACCAGCGTTGAATATGCTGCTGCATCTAATAACGAATCTACATCGGCAATATTATCTACTGTCATTTTTATCATCCAACCTGCTCCATAAGGATCGGTATTAACCAGTTCGGGTGCTGCTTCAAGCGCTGCGTTTACTTCGGTAATAGTACCTTGTACCGGTAAAAAAAGATCACTTACCGTTTTTACAGCTTCCACTGTACCAAATACTTCTTCAGCCGTAAGGTTTTTACCTTTAGATGCTATATCTATGTAAACAATATCGCCCAATTCGCCTTGTGCAAAATCTGTAATACCAATAGTGGCTACATTGCCTTCTAAAGAAATCCACTCATGTTCTTTTGTGTACCGAAGAGTTGCGGGAACGTTCATACAATTAATTTATAAAATTTAAATAAAACTTTTCATAAAGATGATGCAAGGTAACTAACTACTTGCTTATAAACAGAATAGGAGTTTGTTTTTTTACCCTCAGTTAGTACTATTTTACCAATTCCATCATCATGCGTACATCAGTAACAGGCCGGTTATTTCCATCTCTTGGTGCGGTAGCAATTTTATCAATTACTTCCATTCCCGCTTCTACCTCTCCAAATACGGTGTAATTTGTATCTAAATTTGGTGTGCCGCCATTCATTTTATACGTCATTCTTTTGGCTGGCGAAAATTTAATACCACGCTGCATTTGTATATTGTCCAGCTCACCATCACTTATTTTTCTGCCATCTACAATATAAAACTGGCATCCACTGCTTGCCTTTTCAGGATTCTCAGTTCTTGCTGCACAAAGTGCCCCTCTTTTGTGGAAGAGTGTTGAATCAAACTCTGCCGGAATTGTATAACCAACGTCGCCCATGCCGAGCATACTGCCAGCAACAGTGTTTTTGCTGTTTGGGTCGCCACCTTGTATCATAAATCCATTTATTACCCTGTGAAAAAGCAGGCTATCATAAAAATGGTCTGTTACCAGTTTAATAAAATTATCTCTATGCAGGGGTGTTTTGTTGTATAGTTTCACTACAATCTCCCCTAAAACAGTGCTAATTTTTACCCTTGTAAATATTTCTATCGGTGCTATAACAGGTTTGGGTTTTATTACCGGTTTTTTGGTGGTTCGTTTAACTGTGGATACGGTTTTTTTTGTAACAGATTTTTTTATCTGTGCCGCTACCGGCAATGTTCCAAAAAATAAGGTAATTAAAATACTGAGTTGCAAAATCATCTTCATACTAAAATAAAATAACTTTAATTTTATGGAAAGTTACCGTAAGGCATTATATAAATTGTGATGTAAGGGTTTAAAAATAACCCAAAGTGTTTTACAAAACTATTCATCCTGTTTAAAAACCTGATCAAAATACAACAATACATGGTCTCTTAAAAAATTTTCCTGAGCTATCAGGTCAAGCACTGGCAATGCTTTTAATTGCTTAAAATGTGGCCAGCCTTCCTCGTCGTAGCCTTCAATTATATAATATCCACTTGGCAAAAGTATGCTACACACTGCAATGTGCATAAGATCCTGCTTTTGCTCCTTTGTATATTTTTGATGACCCGCACCCAACTCCTGCACACCTATTAAAAACAATATACCATCCATTTCTGGTTTAATATCGTATAAATCTTTCAGTTTGATTCTCAGTTTTAGCCACCTGATTTGTATATCATCTTTTGCATATTGCATGCTGCAAATATAGGCTCCTATCCCCTCAAGGGAATATAAAGACAACCCAATATTTTTTAAACAATATAAAAAGTAACATTTTTTAATTTTTAATTAGCTACTGCAAGTGATGTTTACAGGTAAAGGATGCATTTCAAATTGACGTAGCGCCTTATGGTCGGCAAAATAGGCAACCACGGCCTAGCGTCGGATTCCGGTATCCCCACCAAACGAAATCGGGAGCTTCAATTTGAAAAGCACCCAAGCCCCTGCTACTATACTTAAAAAAACTGCAATCCATTACCTTTGCCAAAAAAAATTAAGATGTTACAGGTAAGTTTTATCAGACAAAATATTGAAACAGTAAAAGAACGTTTGTTGCATAAAAACTTTACAGATATAAGCATTGTAGATAAAATTGTGCTTTTAGATGAAGAAGTGCGTAAGTTAAAAGTAGAGAGTGAGACCATGCAAGCCTCTATAAATAGTGCCAGCAAAGAAATTGGCATGCTAATGGGCA
>JBBQTZ010000207.1:0-8443 GCA_038234405.1 Chitinophagales bacterium | reverse complement strand
ATGAAATAGAAAAGCAGGGCGGAGAAAGCAGCAAAAACCTATAAGGTCTTGCAGCGCAGCCGGGCCCTGCTGCAGCAGACCTTATAGGTTTAGCTACACAAATGGCGCTGGTAAAATCATCGAGACCGCAAAGCGAACTCGTGGCAGCAACTGGATTGGGAAGAATATCAAAATTCAAATATTTTTTTTTACATCCGCTTCATTTTTTGTCAAAAGATATTCAAAGGAATTTCTATTACCCCTTTACTCACCATTTTTATATGCCTGTAGTCACAATCTGAGATAGTAATATTGGGTCTTATTAATTCTTATCTTAAAAGCTTCAGGCAGGGTTTGGTTATCCTGTAATTACATACGTAAATAAATAAAATCCCCCGATTTAAACGAAGCCTTAGCGCCTTCATGATTGTTAGCGAAAGACCCGTCGGAAAAATACATTTTTGCGCCCGGTATGAGCAACATGGTTTTGTGCTGGCTGATGAAATCCATGGCCACACACAGCAGGGCAGTTAAAACGATGAGTGCTTTTTTTCATTAACCTTATTTATTAAAAAATATAATAGAAATGATTGTACTGAATATATTTTCTCTCTGGCCTTTTTAAAAATCCCGGACTAAGGTTTGGTAAATGGCGGCTGGCTACTCAGCCGTTTTAGGACTGATGGTGTTGTTAATTTCTGTAATAGAAGTAATGGGGAAGCCTCCCTTTTTTGCATGTTCCCTAAGCAGTGTTTCATTTTCTGCCTGGTACACACAAAAGATTTTATTACCGGTTACATAACTCTGCAACCATACAATACCCGGCCCCATTTCTTTTAATACTGAACAGGATTTTTGCGAAATACCTTTGAGGTCAGCAGTTGCCAATTGTCCGGCACCTGGTATATCCCGTTCAATTAGATAGGTGTTTAATGCAGGTTTTTTGCTGTCGGTTTTGCTCTGTGCAAAGGTATTGGTTACCGAAAAAAAAGTTAATACCAGTAACATTGTGCTTGCTAAAATAATCTTTTTCATACATTAAATTTTTAGTTGATTAATAATGAATCAAAGATAATAGCAAGTGACAGCAGGAGGGTATAACATTTCATTCAAGAAATGGTAAAATTCGGTCAATTTTAAAAACTAAATTAATTCCAGGTAAGAAAGTGGCAGCAAACCGAATGTTACTTTAAAACATTTGGTAAAGTAAGAGGGGCTGCTAAAGCCTGTCTCAAATGCAACTTCAGATATATTGTATTTCTTTTTGCGCAGCAGCTCTTTCGCTTTTTTAAGCCTGTATTCCTTTAATAAATCGTTGGGAGAATAACCGGTAAGTGCAGTAACCCTGCGGTACAACTGCGATTTACTCATGGCAAGTGTTTTTGCATACTGATCAGCATTAAACTCATTTTGGGTAAAATTTTTTTCCAGCAAATCTAACAAAGAAATAAGAAGCTGTTCGTCGGGTAAAGTAAGTGCAACCAGGTGTGCAGCACTTTTATAAAGCATATCTTTTGCAATGAGTTCTGTTACGCCGGCTGAAATTATAATCGGTTTATTTTGCCTGATTAAGCTCATTCCCCTTAGCAGTTGCAATGTATCACCAAATAATTCATCCCTTTGTGATACAGGTTCGCCTGAATGTATTTGTATAGAAACGCCTTCCTCCGCCAAGCCAATTAATTGTTTTTGAATAGCCAATGCACAGCTCACTGCATTTTCTGCCGCGATGAAGGAACTAATAATTTCAAGTCCATTTTGCAATGCTTCCTTACCGGAATATTTTTTTATCTCCTCTCTTATAATGGCATTTTGCTGCGCTACTTTTTTAACAGCCGCCCCTAATCCCAATTTGTGATGCAGTAAAATTGGATCAGTAGTAGTCACCGACATAATAATACGGTAAGAAGTATCATCCAGCATTAGCAATCCCGTATCCGTATATTGTCCGCTGTCGGGGTCGGTAATACGGCCAAGAAAGGATTCTACAAAATTATTTTGCACTTCAATAATTTTATGTGGCAATAAGCCGTGCGACCGGTTGTGCAGCTCATATACCGTTTCCTTGTTGGGAGCATCTATCAAACAAAAAACATGGCCACGCAGTTCATCAATCCAATAAGTTAGGCACTTACAATGGTGATCTTTTTCAAGATATACGTCCCTGCTATGTGCTTCAGCTACATCCTTGGCATTTACACCGGGAACAATATGGAGATCCATGAATATTGGCATAATAAATTGAATATAAATATATTTTAAACGTAAACAACCCCGCTGGCGGAATTATTTTGCATCAAATACAGAAAACCTTCTTTATCCCCTTGTTATTTTTAAACAATATCCCAAAACAAGACGAATATCAAACCCATTTTATTTGTGTGATAATTTGCCTTACTGCTAAACTAATAATGCTTTCGCTGCTGGTAGCTTCATTTAGTAAATGTGATTTTTTAAAATATCGAACAAGGAATAATAAACTTGCCTTTGCAGGCAGGCATCTATAGAAATGGCTGTTTTTACTTCATTATTCCATATTCATTATTCCATATTGTTTTCTTTACTATACTACATTGCCAGGCGGGGTTTTGCAGCAAACTAAATATATGCCCGTAAGCACTACAAACTTTTAACTCTACTTAAATTGGTAATAAAAGCTGCGTAAAAAATAATGGAAAAACCAGGTTATTTAGCCAGCCATATTCAGCTATTTTTAGATTAAATGTTTTGTGCACTGTTTATTAATCTTCTTTTATTGAAGTAGTTTGACTGATTTAATTGTTGATTTTTAAAAAGTTTATTTTAAAATATGACAAGGCTACATTATTATGATATAGTCTTATTTATTACCATCAGCAAGAAAAATATATTTCTCAAATCCCATATTTAATTTGATTGCGTGGTACAGAAGAGAATTAATTACATCTATTGCAATTATTTTTGCCTAAAGTTTAATTAGATAATTGTTATGGATGATGAGCAATACATGCGGCTGGCGTTGCAACAGGCAAAGCAGGCATTTGACGAAGATGAAGTGCCCGTTGGTGCAATTGTAGTGATGAACAACCGCATTATTGCAAAAGGGTATAATCAGGTAGAAAAACTGAATGATTGTACCGCCCATGCAGAGATGATTGCTTTAACGGCTGCATTTAACTTTTTAGGTAATAAATACCTGCCAGATGCTACATTATTTGTAACCCTTGAGCCTTGTGTAATGTGCAGTGGCGCTATGTATTGGAGTAAAATAGGCAGGTTGGTTTATGGAGCAAGCGATGAAAAAAATGGCTGTATTTCGCTAGTAGCAGGTTTGATGGCTGGTAAAGCAAACTGGCCTTTTCATCCTAAAACAAGCGTAATTAGTGGCGTATTAAGCACAGAAAGTGCCGGATTAATGAAGGCATTTTTTAAAAAGCGGCGTTAGGTTGCGAAATAAGAAAGAATTAATTTTCATTTTTCATTTTTGTACGGTTCGGCTGTAAATTTGTAATCCAACAATATAACAGTTTGCTGTAAGGCAGGCCAATTCATCCATTAAACATTAAAATTATTATTATGGCATTTACTTTACCGGCTCTGCCCTTTGCTCACGAAGCATTAGAGCCACACATTGACACTGCAACTATGCGCATTCATCATGGCAAGCATCACCAGGCTTATGTAGATAACCTAAACAAGGCCATTGCAGGAACAGAAAATGAAAACAAAACCATTGAAGAACTGGTAAAAAATGCAGGTAGTATTTCTCCTGCAGTTCGTAACAATGGCGGTGGCCATTGGAACCACAGTTTTTTCTGGGAGAGTTTGGCCCCAAATGCCGGCAGCACTCCAACAGGAGCTTTAGCTGATTCCATCGCTGTAACATTTGGTACGTTAGATGCATTTAAAGAAAAATTTGCCAATGCAGGTATGACAAGATTCGGCAGTGGCTGGGCATGGTTGATTGTAAAAGATGGAAAATTGGAAATAAGCTCAACCCCCAACCAGGATAATCCATTAATGGAAATTGCGGATGTAAAAGGTACACCGATTTTGGGTTGTGATGTTTGGGAACATGCTTATTACCTGCATTATCAAAATCGCCGGGCAGATTATCTGGCTGCATTTTGGAACATCGTAAACTGGGATATTGTAGCTGAAAGATTTGCTGCTTCCAAATAGTTAGCATGAGTTTTTTAATGAGGCTGCAATTAATATTGCAGCCTTTTTTATTTTGTATATTATCTAATTGTTAAGGATTTGAAAATACTTTTCCTTTAAATCCTACAATCAATCACAATTTTTTTCATAGTAAAATAGAAAAAACATTCCTATTGTAAAATATCTTAATAAATATACCCTCTTTAGGGTATTGTTTGATAAAATACCTGCCTATATATTTGTATCGGTTTTTCATAGGATATTGGATTTTAAAACGGGGCTGGATTTTTATCCTGGCCCTTTTTTTATTTTAACCAGGTATTATCTTGTATCTCCTTAAATAATTTACCCATTTTTTGTGAGGGAAAATAGTACTGAAAATCTCTCTGCTCCCGTCGGCAAATCAACAACCATCAAGAAAAAATAAATGAATGCTGCCATTTAGTATGACTAATAAGCCAATGCCAAAAAGTTAAAGCAAGTAATTTTAAAACGAATTGTTGTGCAGCAAGCTGAAAAGCAGCATTAAGACTGGCGATGAATATAAGATGCAACCGAATCGGTTATTCTAAAGAAATGAATTGTTTTTTCCAGTACCTGTTCCATAGCCTCCGGCAGGTAATTCAAAATCCAGGGATGGCGCCTTTCAAACACATGATTGCTATCAACAACAAATAATTCTGCAAGTGGCTGCCATTCTTTTAACTCATAAGCCACTTCAACAGGTACAGATAAATCGTAGCTGCCGTGGCAAATTAATAAGGGGATATAAAGTTTTTGTATAGCTTTCTTTATATCGAGTCTTTTTTGGTTTTGCTGAAAATCAAGATACAATTGGTAGTACAATGGCATTTGTTGATTGGTACGGGTGTTGGTATAATATTGCACCCCTGTATGCTCCCATTCCTGAATTCTTTCGGGTGGCCAACTGCCCCAGGGTGTTTTACACTCATTAATACCTGCCCAGGTTACCAGTTTTTTTATCCTGGCATCTTCAGCTGCAAATAAGGTGGCAATACCGCCTCCCATACTGTGGCCAATTAAATAAATACGGCTTGTATCCATTGCCTCACTGTGAAGGTTATCTTTATCACATACCCAGTTGGTTACAGTAAGTAAGTCTGCCAGTTGCTTAGTATAATTGTTTTTTCCGAAAGCATCAACATCAGCAAACTCTTCTGGTTTTTCCGGCGTAGTACCATTATAAGAAAAATTAAATTTTACAAACACAAATCCGGACTGGGCAAATTTAGTGGCGAATAAATCAGCATTACCCCAGTCTTTAAACCCATTAAACCCATGCGCATAAATTATTACAGGAAGCCGCTCAGCATTGGTATTTAAAAATACATCGCAGGTAATGGGTAATTTATTTGGCCCAGGTATGATTATGTTTTTGTAATCTTTCATAAATAAACTGTACCGCTAAAGTAAACAATCATTGCATAAAAACTAAAACATACACATGCTATTTGATTGGCAGTTTTTTTTGAACCAATATTTAACCGACAATAAAATCTATTTTATCTTTTCTTTGGATACTTCTATTTGCAGTAAATATTTGTAAATGAATTTAGAAACTGTTTGAGTTAACTAAAATATGTATTCTCCAACCCTTATAGCGGCTATCAGCCTTCCGAAGAATTGGAACAGGAAGTGAATGGTTGCGAAAATTTGAAAAGCCCTTGTTAATACAACCGCCGACAATACCGATAGCTATCGGTATTTCAACCGCTGTCGGGGTTGAAAGCCAATTAACTCGAAAAGCTTTTAAGCCTTCAAGTTTTGATAACGGAATTATTGTTTACCAGAGCATCCATGTCTGCTGCAATGCAGGGCATAAATTCTAATTGCTGTTTTGTGTATTGTAATTTCCTGATAAAAATACAATTATTAAAGAGATGAACTTTATCATCAAAAAATACAAACTATTATTTGCCGCATGCCTTTATACTTATCAGCATACGCAGGTGCAGCGCCCGTTGTATTCAATTCGAAGTTGCCCGCTGAAGTGCTGATAAAATTTTTGTTATACTTACAAATGGCTTTTAATAAAAAAGCCGCAAAACATTTTTTGCGGCTTAATAAACTATCTTAGTTCAATTAACCATTATTCTCCGGCCGCATCATTGGGAAGAACAGGACATCCTGTATTGAATGTTGATTGGTCAGCAGCATGGCTATTCTGTCAATACCAAAGCCAATACCGGCAGTTGGTGGCATACCATATTCAAGCGCTCTTAAAAAATCATAGTCTATAAACATCGCTTCATCGTCACCTCTTTCCATCAGTTTGGTTTGCTCTTCAAATCGTTCCCTTTGTTCCAATGGATCGTTCAGCTCACTGTAAGCATTGGCAATTTCCTTACCATTGCACATCAGTTCAAAACGCTCTACCAGTCCGGGTTTGCTGCGGTGCTTTTTGGTGAGCGGACTCATCTCAACAGGGTAATCAGTAATAAAAGTAGGTTGTATATAATTGCCTTCGCATTTGCTGCCGAATATTTCATCTATCAGTTTTCCCTTGCCCCATTTTTCATCGGCGTGTATGCCTATCAGTTTACAAACAGCTCTAATACCCTCTTCATCCATATTGCTGATATCATGACTTGTAAATTCTTTAATGGCATCATACATCGTAATTCTTTTGTAGGGTGCTTTAAAATCAATTTCAGTTTCACCTACCATTACTTTGCTGCTGCCATTGGTTGCTATGGCTGCTTTTTCCAGCATTTGCTCTGTGGTGTCCATCATCCACTCGTAATCTTTATACGCTGCATAAAACTCCAGCACAGTAAATTCCGGGTTATGGGTACGGTCCATTCCTTCGTTCCTGAAATTTCTACTAAATTCATAAACAAAATCAAAGCCGCCAACGATCAATCTTTTTAAATACAATTCGTTGGCAATACGCATATACATGGGCACATCCAACGCATTGTGATGGGTGGTGAATGGACGTGCAGCTGCCCCACCGGGTATGCTTTGCAAAACAGGTGTATCTACTTCCAAAGCGCCTCTCTCATTTAAAAACTCCCTTATGGCATTAACCATTTTGGTGCGTTTGATAAAGGTTTCTTTTACCCCCGGATTTACAATTAAATCTGCATAACGCTGTCTGTACCGGAATTCAGGATCGGTTACCTCATCAAATGATTCGCCATCTTTTTCTTTTACAATGGGCAACGGGTGCAATGATTTTGTAAGAATGGTAAACTCTTTTACATGGATAGATGTTTCGCCTGTTTTGGTGGTAAAAACATATCCTTTAATACCGATGATATCGCCAATATCCAGTAATTTTTTCCACACAACCTGGTACAAAGTTTTATCCTCGCCGGGGCAAATGTCATCTTGCCTGATATAAAATTGAATTTTTCCGGTACTATCCTGCAATACAGCAAAATTGGCCTTACCCATGTCACGTATACTCATGATTCTTCCAGCTACACATACTTCCGAAAAGTCTGCCTTGTTTTCCTCGCCTTTGTAATTTTCTTTGATAAACGCTGAGTTGGTATTTACAGGATACAATGCTGCAGGAAATGCATCAATGCCTAGTTTATTTAACTCGGTTAATTTCTCTCTCCTTATTATCTCCTGTTCCGATAAATGTTGTATGATCATATAAAAAAAATTTTTACCGCTAGTAAACGGGGTGCAAAGATACCTGTTGCAACTCATTTATATAAAGCCTTCGTGGGTGCAATTCAAGCTGTTGCTTTTGCCCCTATCCCCTAAAGGGGGATTTCAGCACTCAAATCAAAGCCTGTCCTAAAAAAGTAACAATTTTAGCATTGCAGCTTGCAACAACTGGGATTACACCCACTTTGGCCATTCAATCTTTGGCTGTAAACTTGCTTATACTATAATGCATTGCGTTTAGTGGAGGATTTTATTTGCTTATCTAACCAACCCTTTATATTTTTTAAGGTAAGTGAAGGACATTGCTAAATAACATTGATGCATAACGCACAAAAATAATTTTATGATAAAAAAAATCTACGTGGCCATCTCCTTTGCATTGTTATTGAGCGGATGTGATGTATTACAATATCTTCCAACTTCTATTGGAGGTGTTTCAGAGGCTGAAGCTGCCTGGGGTATTAAAGAAGCATTGGGACAGGGTATAACCGGAGCGGTGTTGCAATTGAATACAGCTGATGGTTTCTTTAAAGATGCCCTCTACAAAGTTTTACTGCCGCCAGACGCAAAGAAGATCGAAAATACGCTTCGGTCGGTGGGCATGGGAAGCATTGTTGACAAAGCTATTTTACAAATTAACCGTGGTGCTGAAGATGCAGCAGGTTATGCCAAGCCCATA
>JBBQTZ010000206.1:0-8508 GCA_038234405.1 Chitinophagales bacterium | reverse complement strand
TTTGCCGGCAATTGGAGGTGGAAGATATGGCCCGGGACAGTTTGGTACAGCGGCACAGTCAAACAATAGAAACCCAATTGCAATGGCAGAAGCTACCGGAAATTCTAATACCGAAGGCAATACCTTACTTACCAGGGTGGCACTCAATTATCGGCCTATCAAAGGATTAGAATTGGATGCTTCCTGGGGTCGGGAAAAACGAAATCCCTATACAAAAACATTTCAAAAAAATGCCGACATTTTTACCCCCAATTTAGTTACCGGACAACTCGACAAAACGTCTATCTGGCCGGGTATTACCAGGCTCAATGAAACATGGAGAAACGATTTATACCAGGTGTTCTCCGGTCAGGCAAATTATTCTTTTAAGGTTAAAAACGATCATTCTTTTCAGGTATTGGCAGGGGCACAACAAGAGTTAACAACCCAATATTTTTTCGGGGCTTCCCGGGAAGGATTTATTAACCCAAATCAACCTTTTCTTAACCTGGGATCTACCAATATTCAAAATAATGCCGGCGCCAACGAACTGGCTTTAGTGGGCTTTTTTGGCCGTCTTAATTATAGTTTCAAAGAAAAGTATCTTTTTGAGGTGAATGCAAGAAGAGATGGTTCCAGTCGTTTTTCCCAGGCAGAAGATAAGCAGTGGGGAAATTTTGGCTCGGCGTCTGCAGCCTGGATTTTCTCTAAAGAGAAATTCTTCGATGGTATGTCCAAATACATCAGTTTTGGTAAGTTGAGAGGTTCTTTTGGTGGTAACGGTAATCAAAATATAGGATCAAATTATGTGTTTGATGCGTTCTATCAGCAAAGTAATTACGGAGCTATAACCCCAAACATAAATGGTACCAATCCCTATTTTAATAATTTAAATACCCTGGGGGTTGCCATTCTTCAATTTGCCAATCCTGAATTAAGTTGGGAAACTTCTCAACAATGGAATGTAGGAATGGATCTTAATTTTGCCAAACATTTTACCTTAACTGCGGATGTTTATAATCGTTCGGTAAAAAATATGATTATTCCACGTTCACTTCCTTCATCGGCAGGTGGATTAAGCGATCCATTTGTAAATGCTGGCAGTATGGACAACAGGGGATGGGAACTATCTATAAATTATAAAACAAAAGTTAATAAATGGAGATTTGATGCAACATTTATGCTGTCTGATGTACAAAATAAAGTAACAGGATTGGTGCCTGGCCTGCCATTTATTGGAGGTGGAAGTACAAGAACCCAGCCAGGTCAAGCACTCAATTCTTACTTTGGTTTACGGGCACTTGGATATTATGCTGATTCAAATGATATAAAGGGATCTCCTGCATTGTATGGTTCAAGTTGGAGCACAAATCCTGCGGTAGGACCTAAGCCCGGCGATTTAAAATATGCCGACATTGGTGGTGTTGATGGTAAACCGGATGGGAAAATTGATGACAATGACCGGACGTTTATTGGCAATAACTTTCCAAGGTATGAGTACAGCATTAACCTCAATATAAGCTATCAAAATTTTGACCTGAATATTTTTGGACAAGGAGTTGGTAAGCGGGAGAATTTCCTGAGCGGTACAGGTGCTGTTCCTTTTTTAGCAACGGATTTCATTCCTTCTTTACTAGACATTCACAAAGATTATTGGACTCCACAAAATCCTAATGCTGCATTTCCAAGATTACTAGCCGGGGGAGGTTCTTATACCAATAATTTCAGGGCATCAAACTGGTATATAAAAAGTGCCGCTTTCTTTAGATTTAAAAATGTAAACCTTGGGTACAATGTACCGGCATCGGTATTAAGTAGAGTTAAAATTTCAGGCGTTAGGGTATTTGTAAGCGGACAAAACTTATTTACAATAACCAAAGCATGGAATGGATTTGATCCTGAGATCAATAACGCTAACGGAGAATTTTATCCGGTAATGCGTACTTATACCGCCGGCTTAAACGTAACTTTTTAAAAAACAATCAATTTAAAAAAATGAAAAAAATAATATATCTCCCATTTTTATTACTTCTGATAGCACTTGGGGGTTGCGAGAAATACCTGGATAGAAAGCCGTTGGATGCATCTGCCGGCTCTACTTTCCTTAGTAATCAGGACGAAATGGATCAAAGTTTAAATGGTGTATATGCAGCAAGTCTGTGGACTTTCCCAAATAACACGCCGCTTTTATTTGCCATTGAAGCATCTACCGATGTTGGTATTCGCCGGGATCAAAATGCAGACGATTTTATTGCATTGGGCGAAGGTGCCTTTTTTATTAACAACGCACTTGTAAATTCAAGCTGGAGCCAGGGGTACAGATTGGTTCAGCGGGCCAATCAACATTTACTTGGAATACAAAAAGGGAAAGACAATGTTTCATCACAGTATTTCGGGCGTAACAAAGCAGAGGTTCTGGTATTAAGAGCCTGGGCTTATTTTCATTTATTGTATATGTTTGGTGATTTACCCTATTATAAAACGCCTCCTACTATAGATGAAGTACTAAGTGCAACTAAAACGCCTGTTGCAACGATTGTTGCAGATTTATATAAAGATTTAGATGAAGCAGTTGCTGGATTTGATGCAGCCAACGCACAGCCTATATTGGGTAATGGTCGTGTAAATAAAGCTGTAGCACTCGGTGTAAAAGCCAAATTGGCTTTATTAGTAAAAGATTATGCTACTGCTGCTGCGGCAACAAATACCATTATTACAAGTTTGAATTATAATTTAAATCCTAATTATCAGAATTTATTTTCTATTGCGGGGCAAGTTGTCAATAGTGGCCGTGAAATTCTTTTTAACCAAACTTACCCTACAGATGCCGCTACTCCCGAAAACTGGATGGTTTGGATAACAGTACCAAGGTTGATTACCAGTTCTCAAAGCAGCCATTTCCCATCACAGGCTTTGGTAGATAAATTTGAAGGAAAAGATGGTTTACGCATCGATGGGTCGGCGGTTTACGATCCTTTAAATCCAAGATTAAACAGGGACAATCGATTAAAATGGACTATTTCTATGAATGGGGATACGTTACTTTATAATGTACAGGCATCTGCCAGTGGCAATTATATTCAGCCAAAAGAAAAAACAATTTTTAATTTGTATAGCAATGTCCGCAGACGCTTTAATTGGACGACAGGCGTATTTGATAACGTTACAGGCGGCAATACGGATTGGATTGGTAACACTGGTGGAGGCATTCAATGGCAGGTTGGTGCTGCTGGAGGCAGAGGAGGTGTAGGGTATATCTGGAGAAAATATGTTGACTCTACCCAGATACATCAATTAACAAAAACGGGGTATATTCTCATGCGCTATGCCGATATTTTATTAATGAATGCAGAAGCAAAAATTGAATTAAACCAAATAGATGCTTCGGTGGTAAATGCTATCAACTTAGTAAGAGCAAGGGCTGGGCAACCAGTTATAGCAGCAGGCCCTCAAGCCCAAATGAGGCAAATTGTTCGAAGAGAAAGAGCGGTTGAATTTGCTGGTGAGGGGTTGCGGTTGTTTGATTTAAGAAGGTGGGGTATTTATGAAAAAGCAAATAGCGGGCCTGTTGTGGGTGCAGCATTTGATCTATTGGTAGCTCCTGCTAATCCTGTATTTGATGCAGATGACATTCCCGATTATACTGCCAGTATTACTCAGCGAATCCGTTTCCGTAATCAGGTAAGGAATAATAATAACGCAAAATATAAACTCTGGCCAATACCTCAGTTTGAGATAGATGTTAATCCCAACGGGATTAAACAGAATCCATTGTGGTAATTTTTTTTAATTAGCAGTTATCAAAAAGGGGTGGCCGTAAAACGCCACCCTTTTTTTAAATTTATAACGATGCAACAAAGAAATATTAGCCTGGATGCCCTGAGGGGTTTTGCAATACTTAGCATGGTACTAAGCGGTAGTATTGCTTTTGGAGATGTGTTGCCTGCATGGATGTATCATGCGCAGGTGCCGCCGCCGGATCATGTGTTTAATGAAAATATTGCCGGTATTACCTGGGTAGACCTGGTATTTCCTTTTTTTCTTTTTAGCATGGGAGCTGCGATACCACTGGCCTTAAATAAACAGGTGCAAAATAATCGCTCTTTTCTGCACATATTTTGGATTGCCGCCAGGAGATTTTTATTGCTGGCTTTTTTTGCGTTGTTTCTTGAACACATGAAGCCTTGGGAGCAGGCTGTCCAACCAGCGGCAAAAGAATACCTGTTATCTATTGCGGCTTATGGTTTACTGTTTTTTCAACTTTATCAAAATAAAAATGAACGGAAGAGAAAATTATTCGCAGGGTTAAAAATAGTTGCGTTTATCGTCGCTCTGGCATTGTTATACTTTCTCCCTTTTAGTGGTAATGGCTTTAAGTTTACCAATTCAGACATCATTATTATAGTACTGGCGAATATGGCTTTTTTTGGAACCCTGATTTGGGGGCTTACTAAAACAAATGTGTGGCTAAGAGTAGGGTTATTATTATTTATCATGGCGGTATTCCTTGCATCAAAAGAAGTAAATGGCGGCTGGGCTAAAGCATTGTACCAGTTTTCTCATGTGGGCTCGTTTAAGTTTGACTGGCTCTACCAGTTTTATTTTTTAAAATATCTTTTCATCATCATCCCCGGAACTATTGCGGGCGAACGTTTTTTAAAATTTAATAATTCGGATGCATCTCCCGCAAAGATGGATTTCAATGGGCTGTTGATTGGCCTTTTGTCTTTTGCTCTAGTCATAACCAACACTATTTTTTTATTTACAAGGGAGTTGCTTTTAAACCTGGCGGCTACTGCATTGCTTATTTCAATAGTATATGTGCTTATAAAAAAGTCAGGCAAAGAAAAACGTTCATTGGTTACCCATTTTTTTAAGGCCGGTGCTTTTCTTTTAATACTCGGGTTATTTTTTGAAGCCTATGAGGGTGGAATAAAAAAAGATCATTCTACCTATAGTTATTATTTTGTAACCAGTGGGTTGGCATTTTTTATACTCATTGCGTTCAATAGTTTGGCACAATTTAAAATTGGTACTGTAATATGCAACTACCTTAGTTTAAATGGGCGTAACCCCATGTTGGCTTATGTTACAGGAAGTTTATTACTTCTGCCTGTGATGCAACTTACCGGTATGACTGCTGTATTTGATAGTATGAATAGCAATGCATGGCTTGGGTTTTTAAAAGGCGTATTATTTACTGGCATCGTTTCTTTGGTAACAGTATTTTGTACAAAGAGGGGTTGGTTTTGGAAAACTTAGTTTCTGTAATCTATCTCCACAAAAAAAGTCAGGCTTTTTTTAGTTGCCTGTAAATTTATTTGAAGGCGGCAATCGAGCTGATAGTATTATTTTTCATAATCAAAGTCCTTTTTAGAAAATTTAAATCATGCTCAACTTGAACTTTTAAAAATTCTAAATTATTTGAAAGAAGAAGCTGAACTGGCAGAAATAAAATTCTTGTTGATTGCGTATAAATCTGATAAGGTTGTAAGAAATGCCGACAAAGTATTTGATGAAAAGAATGATACAACGGATAAAGTAGAGCTGATAGATTTAGCAGGAAAGATTTTGATGACCAGAGCAATTGGAAGGCAAGAAAGAACCATGAGTTTTAATATCAGCAATCTGGCAGCCGGTATTTACAATGTCAAATTAACCGGAAATGAGAAACTTGCAAGAAAGCAAATAATTAAAGAATAGAATAAATTATTTACAACATCAAAAAAGCCCTGCATTGTAATGTAGGGCTTTTTTGATGTTTATTTTTTGTATATAATATTTGGCGGGATAGATAAAATCAGATAAAAGAGGGTATCTGTACCATTTTTTAAGTACAAAAAGTATTACTTTTTTATTAATAACTTTTTATTTGTACACATACAAGTGGAGTGTTCCACCTTGCAGCAGGGTAGTATGTTTAATTGATTGTACTGGTAATGGTTGACTATTGAAAACAATCTTAGATATACTGCCTGGTTTATTTTGGGTTCTCGATTTATGAACAATAATAGAGAGTGTTTTTTTATTAGGTAATTGTATCCTGGCCGCATCTACCAACGGATAACCAAAAACATATTCGCCGCTTGCCGGGTTCATCGGATACATACCCAATGTTGTCCATACCAGCCAGGCACTCATTTGGCCGCAATCATCATTGCCACTCAACCCATCTGGTCCGTTTTTATACAAACTATCTACTACTAATTTTATTTTAGCAGCAGCTTTTTCCGGATGCCCCAAGGCGGTGTACATGTAAATGATGTGATGGCTTGGCTCATTACCATGTGCATATTGTCCTATCAATCCGCTTACATCAGCCGATGCATTTTCGCCATGTAATATAGAGGGGGCGCTGAATAATCCATCTAATTTATTTACCAATTTTTCTTTACTACCATATAAGTTGGCTAACCGTTTTACATCGTGCGGTACAAAAAAACTATGCTGCCATGCCGTGCCTTCTACATATTGCCCATCAAATCCATGCTCAGAAAGCAGCGGATCAAAGGGTTCCATAAATTTACCCGTACTATCTTTTGCACGCATGAAGCCAGTGTTTTTATCAAATAGTTTTTTATAACTCAAGGATCTTTTCATGAAAGTATCATAGCCATTTTGCTTACCTAATTTTTTTGCAACCTGCGCAATGCACCAATCATCGTAAGCATATTCCAACGTTACGGTTACACTCCACCCTTGTTTATCTTGTGGTAAATATCCAAAGCGAATATAATCCTTCGTGCCTCGTTGTTGTTGGTTGGCACTTAGCAACATCGCCTCGTACGCTTCGTTTACATCAAAGCCTTTTACATCTTTTAAAATAGCATCTGCCAATACCGGAATAGCATGGTAACCCGTCATGGTATTGGCTTCCCACGTACTTATATCCCAAACGGGTAACAATCCATTGTCTCGTTTTAATTGAAGCATACTGTTTATTAAATCTGCTAACCTGTTGGTTGTGTAAAAGTGAAAAGCGGATTTAATGCACGAAATATATCCCACAGGGAGAAGATGGTATATTGTTATCCGCTCGTTCTTTTTATAATGTTATTTTGATGGTTGCGATAAATTCCATCGGCATCGGAATGTATTACAGGCGCTAAACATGTTCTGTAAAGTGCTGTATAAAATCTGATCTTATCTTCTTCCTTATTCGTTTTTATTTTTATTTTGCTTAGTTCATGCTCCCATAACTGCGTGGCTTTTTTTGCAACCTCGTTAAATGATTTATTGCCAATTTCATTTATTGTAACTAAAGCTTTTGCTGTACTTACAGTGCTGATACCAACTTTTATAAAAAGTGGTTTTCCTTTTAAATTAAATTGTAAAATTGTTTTTACAAGTCGGCCGGTATCTTGTTCAGCATCATTTAACTGACTGTTTAAAAATGTTTTGGCAACGACAGGACTTGAAAACCTGGCAGCAAAATATACCCGCTGGTTTTTTGCCCATCCTGTGCTGTATCGGTATCCTACTAGTGTACTGTCGTTTAACAACTGCAATATGCCTGCTGTACTATTATCCCAGTTTATTTTAAAGCCCATATCAAATTGCAAAAAGGCAGGGTTGCCTTTAAAATTATATTGATGATAACCGCATCTTTCAGTTGTAGTAAAGCTGCAATCAACACCGTTATCTAATGCTACGCTGTAAAAACCGGGTCTTGCTTTTTCATTGGCATGTTTAAAAGAAATTTTTATTTTATCGTTATGAATAAGCGTTGTATCTAAAAGCGGCAGTACACTTATATCGCACCAATCGCCAATGCCGGTGCCGCTCAAATGAGTATGACTAAATCCGGCAATGCTTTCGCTGCTGTAATGATAGCCACTGCTCCAATCCCAACCATCGGTGCCATTATCCGGACTCAACTGTACCATGCCAAATGGAACAGTAGCGCCAGGATAAACATGCCCATGCCCGCCGGTTCCCAAAAAAGGATCTACATAGGTCGTTAATTGCTGAGCATGGGAGGTAAAATATATTAAACCAGGTAGAATGGATGCCTTTAAATATTTCATAAAAAATAGCGTTATTAATTGCTATGGGATAAAGGGATATTGTCCGGTATAAAATGTCAATTTATCTTTTATGCCTTCGTAGAAAAAGAAACATTCTCCCTTAAATCCATTGGATCTGTTATTGCTGATCATTGCCCTTAAAAATTCATCCGTAGCTACGTAAGAGCCGAATTTTATCAATACGCCCGGATAAAAAGGAACGGTTTTATTTTTATAATATGATTTTTGCTGTGTGATCGTTGCAGAATATGCAGCAATATCATATCGATAGCATTGTGGTAAAATGGCATCTACCCATGCACTATCTACCCAGGTGGGCCAGTCTTGCAAATACTCGGTTAAACTGAATGGATAGGTGCTGGGGCTCATTGTAAATTGTATGGCAGGCTTTATTGCTTTAACTTCTGTCCTTAATTTTTTCAGGAATAAATTAAGCTTTTTTGCCCTCCAATTTATCCAATCTGTATTTCTATAATCAGCGGGTGGATTAGAACCTGTTTCA
>JBBQTZ010000205.1:0-8543 GCA_038234405.1 Chitinophagales bacterium | reverse complement strand
TACAGGATAGATTATTATTTTTCTATCACCTGCCTTTTTGGAAAAAATAGAAACTTTTGGTGCTATAAATTTATACGGTGTATTTAAAATTGGCGCTCCTGATTTCGGAGAGTAGAAACACCGGACCGATGCTCAGCCGAGGTTGGTATCTTCACCAAACAAATAGTGTTGCTATAATTTGAAATGCCCCTTATATAAGTAATAAGTTTTAGGCAAACAATGCCTTTAATTCCATTGCATCTTGCGGTTTCATTTTTCCGCCTGTTATTAGTCTAGGGGCCGAGGTTGGTATTTTCACCAAACAATTAGTGCTGCCATAATTTGAAATGCCCCCTGTCTAAGCAATAAGTTTTAGGCAAACAATGCCCTTTAATTCCACTGCATCTTCCGGTTTCATTTTTCCTGGTACTAGTATAAGGACCGTGGTTGTTGGCCTCACCAAACAATTATTGCTGCTATAATTTGAAACGCCCCCTCTCAAAGCAATAAGTTTTAGGCAAACAATGCCTTTAATTCAATTGCATCTTCCGGTTTCATTTTTCCACCTAATATCAATCTTATTTGCCTGCGGCGAAGTGCACCTTCGTAGAGTTGTTGTTCACCTGCCGTTTCCGGTATCATTTTGTTTACTTGTCTTGGTTTTCCATTGGGGTCGAGTGCAACAAATGTGTAGTAAGCTTCGTTGCTTTTATATTTGTATTGGTGTAAGGCATCTTCGCCCCATACACTCAAATGAATTTCCATACTGCTGGTAAATACCCGGGAAACTTTGGCTTCAATGTGTACTACATTACCTATCTTAATGGGGCTCTCAAAAGATATATTATCAACGGAAGCTGTAACCACTGGTGATCCACTGTGTTTCATTGCAGACAATGCTGCGGCTATATCCATCCAATACATCAACCTGCCACCCATTAAATTACCAAAATTGTTGGTATCGTTAGGCAGTACCAGTTCCGTCATTATTACCAGCGATTCACTTGCTTTCTTTTCCATATTTACTTTTGGCAAAGATAAACGGCTGTGTTTTAGATTTGATGTAAATATTTTTCGCACTTTTTCCAATAGCTGAAAAAAGATGAAAAATAGCCTTTTACCTGTGGAAATAATTCATCATATTTTTCTGCCGTTCCACTATAATGTGTAAAAGCCGGGTGAGCTTTAAAAAAATATTCGTTGCTGGCTGCAACCTCTTTTAGTTCATCAAACTCCGCTGTAAAAACCTGAATACCTTCTATGTTTTTTGAAAGATCAAGAATAAATTGCAACACTTTTTCACTAACCGGATATTTTTTATAGTGAGATGGTTCTAACAATAAAATCCTGTTGGCTCGTTCGCCTGCATGCCAGCTTGCATCCAGGTTGTATGCATTGTACACCAATACAGGCAAGTGTTCTTCTATGGTTGGTTTAGGTGTTGCAGGCAGTTCCATCGACGGAAAAAAATTTGATTTATCCAACAATGTTTCTGGTACCTGTAGTGTTGTTAACTCATCATAAGAGCAATCTAAAAATGTACCCCGTTGATTACTGTTGGTGTACTTATTTATATTCTCCTGGTTACAATAATATTTTTTAGAAGAAAATGCACCGGCTGTCCATTGCCAACTCAAACTATTGCTTGCAAGGTCGCCATCGAGCAAGTGGTAATACATCCATTTGGAGGGTTGCAACCAATGTGCTTTGGCAATATTACAGGCAATACTGCTTATGTACATCCGGAGGTGATTGTGCATATAACCGGTTTGATACAGCAACTCTATGTGCTCATCAATTGCTTCAATTCCAGTAGCAGCATTTTCAAAAGCAGCAACCATTTTACGGTGTGCTACGCCCTGCTGCTCTTGCTTAATATCTGTAAAAATTTTATCACCAATACTTTGCCAAACCCTTTGCCAGTATTCACGCCAGGCAAGCTCTTGCAAAAATTTTTCTACCTGATAAGGTTGGTATGTTTTTAAAACATGCGCTGCTACCTGTCGTAAACTTATTACTCCTCTGGAAATGTAAGGCGATAAATACGTTACATCACCATCGGTAAAATTTCTGGTTCTGGCATATTTTACCGGGTCAATATTTTCAAGTCGGTTAAGGATAGAAGAATAGTCAGTTGGAAATGTCATGGTTAATTTTTATTTCAGCGATCGCTACGGGTTAATAATATCCTACTCATTCGATTGAGTGTAACGCCAGGTTGAAGTCAATTTTTTTAGAAGTAACAGTTTTACAAAATATACCTATGCTTACCTTTACTAGTAAATTACCGCTTACTAACTTTATTCATAGAAATTGTACGTTGGCGGCTGCATTTAAAACGATCAACATCTTCGCCTCTCAGGGCTTCATGTTTTGTGCTACGCCCTTTTGTTCGTTCCCGCCACATTTTAAAACTGCTGGGTTTCATTTCCTTTCTCATTAGTTTAATTACATCTTGTTGCTTTAAACCAAATTGTGCTTCAATAGCATCAAAAGTAGTGCGGTCTTCCCAGGCCATTTCAATTATACGGTCAATATTATCTACACTCAGTTGTACTAATAAAGCTTTACTGTTGGTTGCTATTTTATTTTCTTTGCTCATACTTTTAAGCATACTATTTAAAATAATGTTGGTGCATTTAAGGGTAATTCTTTTTCTGTTTTCCGCCTTGTATGTTTTTTTAAAATACCTTTGTTATTTTCCTGTACTGCCTTCGATTTTTTTACACTCCACAAAACATCTCTTGCATGCAAACCACTTGTTTGTAAATCAACAATAGGTAAAGGATAATGTTCGCCGATAGTACATTGATATAATTGTTGCTCAATCTCCGTCATTGTCCATGGTTCGTGTATAAATTGCTCCGGCACCTGCTGCAACACCGGTAACCATTTTTTTATAAAAAATCCTTGTGGATCATGATCTTTTGATTGCTTGATAGGATTGTACATACGAATGGTATTTACACCCATGGTACCTGCCTGCATTTGAAACTGCGGATAGTGAATGCCCGGCTCATAGTCTAAAAATTGTTTAGCCAAATGATGAGCGCCCACTTGCCATGGCTGCCACAAATGATGAGTTAAAAAAGATACCAGCATGCTTCTCATTCTAAAATTTAAATAGCCGGTTGCTATAACACATTTCATGCAGGCATCTACCAATGGATAGCCTGTTGTGCCTGTTTTCCAGGCAACTGTCAATGTAGTATTCTCCGCTGTTCTTATATGGTTAAAACCTTTGTTAAGGTTCTCAAACTCCATTCTGCATTCACTTTCAAACTTTTGAATAAAATGGCAGTGCCAGTGTAGCCGGTTAATATAAAAATTAATATTTCGTTTATCGCCAGTTGCTGTAATAGCTTGCAGCGCCGCCTGGTATACCTGTTTCATGCTTACATTACCCCAGGTAAGATAAGGCGATATGCGGCTGCAACTTTTTCTGCTTTCCATCGGCTTACTAATATGGCGGTTGTAATTAGCCTTTCGTTGGTACAAAAAACTTTGCAGATAAGCTTGTGCATTTGTTTCGCCGCCAGGCTGAAATATTGTATTACTTTGAGAAACAATTTGCCTGAGTTGTTGATTACTTTCTATACCCGGCAATAAGCCATGTATGCTGATGGTTTTAACAGATGATAAATCAATTTCGAAAACGGGAGCCAGCATAACGGAATGCCAATGTTTGCCAAAATCTTTTCTTGTTTGCAAGCCCCGGGTAATGCCATTGGTTGGTATTTCTTTCCAGGTGATTTGCTGCAGTTTGCAAAATAATTTAATTGCCTTATCTCTGTCATAACTAGGCTTATTGCCAATCTCTTCATGCGAAAAAATATGTTGAATATGGAAATGACTGGCAATAATTTCAAAGGCCTTTGGAGCATCTTCCAATACAATTTCCAGTGTTGCATTGTTACAGGATAATTGCTGCTTCATTTGTTGTAAACACTGATAGACAAAGCGCCAATGCCTTGGGTCGCTATCGCCATATTGCATTAAAGCAGGCTCAAAGCAATACAATAACAGTATAGGCGAATTTGCTTGCACCGCTAATTGCAGCGGTTTATGATCCGTTAACCGCAAATCTCTTTTTAACCATACTATGTTTATGGGTGGCTTCATTAAATCCTAATCATTTTATGCTCTCTTAAAGTATCCAGTGATAATGTTTCGCCGGCATTTAAATTTTTATAAGCCACAACATCGCACAAAAAGCATTCGTGATCGCCACCATCAAAACGGCTTACAACTTTTAACTGCATTACAGCCAAACAATTTTTTAATACCTGGTAGCCATTCCATTCCATCAGTTCATTTCTTTTGGCTAGCCTTGCAATTTTATCTATTTGATTGCCCGATTTTTTACCCAATAAATCTACCAGCCGGTATTGTGTTGCCGAAAGTAATTGCAACACAAATTCATTGCTGTTATTTACATTTTCTAAAGTTTTAGTGCCATCATAAATGCCACATACAAACCGCTTAGGCGCCATACTAATTTGAGAAGCGTACGTTATAATGTGCATGTTGCTGCTGCCATTGGCTTTACTGCTAATGCTGTAAACAGGCAAGTTTACTCTATTCCAAGGTTTTTTACCTGTCATGTTTAATTTGCTTTTTAATTTACTTTTTAATTTGCTGCTAAATTTTTTACCAGTTATTGTTCTTTACAAACTATCCAGATACTCTTCTGCAATCCTTATATGATTACTGCGCTTTTGCTCTGGCATTTTATCAAATGTTTTTACCAACATTCCAAGCCTTGGGTTTTTTAAAAAGAAATCTCTGTGCACATGCATAAAGCGCCAAAATAGGGCATCCCAAATTTCAGTCCACGTTCCTTTTTTGTAATCACTCATCTTCATTAAATAGTTACTCCCGCTAATGTAGGGCTTTGTGGTCATTAGCCCTCCATCTGCAAATTGCGTCATTCCATATACATTAGGTACCATCACCCAATCGTAGGCATCTACATACATTTCCATAAACCAACGGTGTACTTCATTTGGGTCAAATTCGCAAAGCAACATAAAATTGCCCATCACCATTAGCCGCTCAATATGGTGGCTATAGCCTGTTTTTAAAGCCTTCTTTATTACATTGTCAACGGGCGCAATACCTGTATCTCCAGTCCAAAAAGTTGCAGGAATTTTTCTATCAAAACCCCAATAGTTTTTAGTACGTTGTTTACTGCCTTCTCTTTCATACACAATTCTAATAAACTCCCGCCAGCCAATAATTTGCCGGATAAAACCTTCCAATGAATTTAACGGAATGTTTTTCTTTGCTGCTACCTGCAAGGCCCGGTCAACAATTTGTTGCGGATGCAATAAGCCAATATTGAGCATAGGGGAGAGTACCGAATGATGTAGAAAATGTTCATTTGCTACCAGCGAATCTTCGTAAATGCCAAATTTTTCAAATCGCTTTTCCAAAAACTCTTCCAGCCATTTTTCTGCGGTTTCATAATTGGTTGGGTAAATAAAATTTTCGATACTTCCGTAATTATCTCCAAAATTATTTTTCACATATTCTTTAGCGGCCTTTACATTTCCATCCATCTTTGTAGCTGTTACCATTGGCGGTTGTTCATTTTTTGGATACTTCATTCTATTGTCTGCATCATAACTCCATTGGCCGCCAATGCCCTGCCCGCTTGCATCTAACAAAATATTGCGCTGCTTACGTTGCTCTATATAAAAGCCCGTTTGAAAATAGGTTTTCTTTTTATCAAAATAAGTTTTTACCCCTTGCATGGTATTTAAAAAATTGGGCGTTGCAACTTCTTCTATCTGCATGGCATGTTTTGTACAACTGCTTACAATACTTTGTTTGAGCCTATAATCTGCTACATCAGCAAAATGTAGGGTAGTAATTTTTTGGCTTGATAAAAAAGGTATTAATTTCCTTACATCGCTCAACTCGTTGCTGCTCTCTATGTATTTTACGGTTACTTTCTGATGGGTTAAATAATCTTCATATTGCTTCATGCTTGCCCTGTGAAGCAGCAATTTTTGCTGATGAAAATTGTATTGTTTAAAAAAAAGCCATTCCTCAACAAGATAAACGGAGCTATCTTTTTTAATAGAAGGGTGTTGGGCAAACAACTGATGGGGAAATATTAGTGTGACTGATGACATTCAATTTTTCTTTTCAAAAACAAAACGATGAATATATTGTTTAATACAACAAATAATAAATTATGGAAAGTTTAAAAGATAAAAATGTATTATTAATTGGTGCAACCGGAGGTATAGGAAGCAGAGCAGCCAAGTTGTTGGCAGGTAGTGGCGCTAACCTTTTTATTACCGGTAGAAACGAAGCAAAGCTGCAAGAAGTAGCAACAGCCTGCAACCTGGGTGAAGCTAAATATATGGCACTTGATATTTCTGATGTTGCTGCTGTAGCTGTGTTGAAAGAAAAATATTTTCAACAATACCCATCAATAGATATTTTAGTAAATGCAGCCGGTATTGGTATCATTAAATCGATGGATACGCTCGATGAAGCTGAGTTTATGAAAACTCTCCATTATAATCTTTATGCGCCTTTTTTACTCATGAAGGCTTTTCTGCCGGCAATGAAGGAAGTTAAAAAGGGCCTCATCATCAATATACCGGGCATTTTAGGTAAAGTACCAATGGCCGGTGCTGCAGCCTACAGTGCCAGTAAATTTGGTTTAGTTGGTATGATGCAAAGTATCAGAGAAGAGTTGAAACGAACTGATATCCGTATTACCAATTTGTTTTTGGGTGGGGTTGATTCGCCTTTTTGGGATAACATTGATTTGAAAGTACAGCGGGATAAAATGGTGCAAAGTGACGAGGCAGCTAAGGCTATTTGGTTTCTATGCCAACAGCCAAGAAGCGGTGTGGTAAGTGAGATGGTACTTCAGCCCTTTAATCACCAGGCAATTTAAATACTTTTTTTTATAAAAAACAGAAGCTTTTTTCAGATAAAATAAGGGTAATAAATTGTTGAGAGACCTGACAGGTAATACAATCACCAAAATTGATTTATTTCCTGACAGGTCTTTTTTTATTTTCAGGTACTACAGCCTTTGTTTTCCTTTTTCTTATGATAGGCTTTGGAGGTGACAGTGTTTTTTTAATTACTGTTTTTTTAACAGTTACTGCCTTTTTGGTGTTTTCTTCTTCATCTTCCAAATCGTCATAATTACCAAACACTGCTGCAATTTCTTTAGCATGATAAATACCCCGGTTAAACTTGTTGCCCAATACAATAATGGTGACAGTATCATTCATTAATCGTATAAAAGATGCATTGTTTCCATGCCACCAACCATTATGATAAATTATTTTTTTGCCGGTTGGATAAATATTCATCCGCCAGCCTAAACCATAATTTCTAACACCAGGTCTTTCATTGCTATATGGGCTGTAAGCGGCCCGCAGTGTGGAATCTGTAAAGATTTTATCACTTGTAAGTGCTCTATCCCAAATTAACAAATCTCTTGGGGTTGTGTAAATGTTTTTATCTCCATACACTGCATCTAAATAGTTAAATTTATTTAATCTTCCATTCCATTCATAACTTGGCGTTACAGTTGCCTTCATACTGGTATCAAAAACAAAACTGTGCTTCATACCAAGCGGTACAAAAAAAGTTTTATTAATAAAATGACCAAACTTTTCGCCGGTAATTTTTTCTATCAGCAAAGCAAGCAAGGCATAGTTGGTATTGCAATAGGTGAAATGGGTATTGGGTTTGCTGATATCTGTAAGTTGTGCTTTTTTATCTACTAAAAAATCATACACATCCTCATTGGTTACAAATTTTTCTTCATTCCAACCATTTTTTTTATTGATAAAATGCACATAATTCGGTAAGCCACTTCTATGATTTAACAAGGTACGTATGGTAACACCGGGGTAATTAAATGAGGGGAAATATTTTACCAGCTCTTCATCAATATTTATTTTACCATCTTGCCAAAGTTTTAAAACAGCCATTGCGGTAAATGTTTTAGATACCGATGCAATATGTATTGCAGTGCTATCTGTAATTGCGTCGTTACCGCCTATATGTGCATTACCACTGTACGCTTCAAAAACGATTGTTCCCTTTTTTGCTACCAAAATGCCGCCATTAAATCCTGTACTAACCAAAACAGCATCATACCAGGCTTTACACCCGGCAGCTAATACAAGCTTTTCCGCCGCTGAAACTGGCGTTGGGGCTGGCAACTGTATTAATTGGCTATCTATATTTATTGATAAATTATCGGCTTTTTGCTGACCGTTACACGAAAAAATAGTAATGACTAATAGTAATATGGAAAATGAAAAACAGTAGTTAACAATGGCGGTTTTTTTAATGTGGTTCTTTCTTTTTATGTGCAACATAAATTATAAAGCGTAGATGAAATATATTTGTGCAAAATAAAGCGTAATAAAGATGTCTGACAAAAATAAAACGAGTTACCCTAAAGAGAAAATTAACGTATTGTTCTTAGAAAATATAAGTGATGTAGCGGTTAAATACTTTAATGCAGCAGGCTATAGCAGTGTAAAAAAAATTACAGGAGCGCTAAGCGAAGATCA
>JBBQTZ010000204.1:0-8833 GCA_038234405.1 Chitinophagales bacterium | reverse complement strand
TGTTATTGACGGTATTCCCATTGATAACTCAAATCGTGGATCTGCCGGTGAGTGGGGTGGAAGAGATGCGGGAGATGGTATTCAAATGATAAACCCTGATGAGATTGAAACAATGTCTGTTTTAAAAGGTGGTAACGCTGCCGCATTGTATGGCGCAAGAGCTTCTGCGGGCGTAATATTGATCACAACAAAAAAGGGTTCTAAAAGAAAGGGGTTAGGTATTGAATTTAATAGCAATGCCACTATAGAGTCTGTTATGAACCTTAGTGATTGGCAATATGAGTACGGCCATGGTAATGATGGAGTTAAACCAATTTTACAAACAGATGCGAATAATATACCGCTCAATAGCTGGGGTGCCAAATTAGATGGAAGTGCTGTTATGCAATGGGATGGCACACCAAGACCTTATGTAGCCCAAAAAGATAATTTCAAAAAGTTTTATCAACCAGGCACCAACTTAAATAATTCTCTAAGTTTTTATGGCGGTTCAGATAAGATGACTTACAATTTTTCTGTATCAGATTTAAACAATAACAGTATTATTCAAAATTCTACGCTACGTAGAAACAATTTTGCAATGAATATTACAATGAATCCGGTTGATAACTTAACGGTAAATGTAAGTGCCAGATATATTAGAGAAAGAGCTAAAAACAGACCACGTTTATCGGATTCACCAGGTAATGCAAATTTTACTGTAGGTATTATGCCAACGAGTTGGGATGTAGAAACTTTTAAAGCAAGTAAACTGAACCCTACTAATGGTTTTGAAAATAAATTCAATGGTAATCCTTTTGTTACAAACCCTTACTGGGCAGTAGAAGATTTTAAACAAGAGGATTCAAGGGATAGGTTAATTGCAGCTATTGAAGCAAAATATAACCTTACCAAATGGTTATATGTTCGTGGCCGTATAGGAACAGACCAATATACCCGCTATAATTTTGAAGTTACACCAACTGGTACAGCTTTTAACAGTGGTGGACAAATCAATGATCAAAGCACCGCAAGGTTTAGAGAATTTAATGGTGAAGTAATAGTTGGAGCTCAAAAAGATATCAGTTCTAAATTTGCAATGGATGTATTTGTTGGTGGAAATAAAATGCAACAAATAGACGAGTCTCAAGGATTTAGCGGAAATAACTTTTTTGTACCAGGTTTTTATAATGTAAATAATTTACAGGAAAAAAATACTAACTATAATTATTCAGAAAAGCGGATCAATTCTGTATTTGGTTCTGCAGAGTTTTCTTACAATAAATACCTTTACTTAACTGTTACTGCAAGAAATGACTGGTTTTCTTCTTTGGCCCCTGCTAATTGGTCAATATTATATCCATCTGTTGCGGCAAGTTTTATTTTGTCAGAGGCAGTAAAACTACCAGAGGCTATCAACTATGCAAAAATAAGGGCATCATGGGCTAATGTAGGAGGTGACCGCAGACCTTATGGATTAGCTTTACCCTATTCACTTTCAAGCAATACATTTAATGGTTTGCCCGTTGGAAGCATTAATGCAAATGAAATTCCCAACGTTAATTTATTACCGTATTCAGTTAAATCATACGAATTTGGTATAGAAACTAAATTGTTCAACAACCGTATAGGGGTTGATTTAACTTTTTATAATAAAAATACTACCAATGATATTATTGGTAGTCAAATTTCTCAAACATCTGGCTTTGGAAGTGTGTTGATCAATGTTGGCGAAGTAAGCAATAAAGGCGTTGAGCTAATGTTAAATGGAACGGTAATTAAATCCAAATCACTTGTTTGGGATGCTTCATTCAATATGGGTTACAATAACAGTGTAGTCGTAAAAATATCAGATCAACTTAAAACATCGAGAATTGGCAATGCACGTTCATTAACTTCATTTGTTGAACACCATGCTGGTAAACCTTTTGGTCAGGTGATGGCATTTGATTACAAAAGAAATGCAAATGGTGAAATACTTTTAAATGCAGGAAGACCTCAGAGAGGTGATTTAAAACAATATGGTACAGGCGTTTCGCCTTATACAATGGGATTAAATAACTCATTTAGATTTGGAAATTTCAATTTTGAATTTTTAATAGACGGGAGATTTGGCGGCTATATGTACTCTGGAACAAACGATTTTGCAACATTTAGAGGTTTAACTCAAAATACTTTGCAAGGTAGAGTTGGTGGTGTAGTTGCTGAGGGTATTGATCAAACTAGTGGTTCTAAAAATACAACAAGTGTACCTGCACAAAATTATTATCAAAGCATTGGTTTAAATATTTCTTCGGCTTTTATCTACAAATCAGATTTTATAAAATTGCGTCAGATTATATTTGGGTACAATATTCCTGCTAAAGTAATAGGTAAAACACCCTTTAAAGGAGCTTCTCTTTCCATCGTTGGCCGTAATCTTGCTATCTTATTGAAGCATACGCCAAACATTGATCCTGAATCTACTTATAACTCAGGTAATGCACAAGGATTAGAATGGTTTGGAGCTCCTCCGGTACGTTCAATTGGAATTAATCTTAATCTTAAATTTTAATCTTGTCTTTATCTTTTTTCAGTAATTAAAATAAAACGCAATGAAAATCAATAAAATTATATACAGCTTACTGGTAGCTTCAATCGGTTTTGCCGGATGTACCAAAGATTTTGAAAAGGTTAATCTAAGCCCTACAAATGTTTTAGATTTAAACCCTGATATTCTATTTACCCAAACCATGTTGGCAACATCTGGTGGAGAGTATGAAGCATGGAGAACCAATCTTATTTATAACAGCCAGTTTATTCAGCAATTGGCTTCTTTAAATTGGGCACAGGGTGATAAATATATTTACGATGAAGGCTACAACTCTGCTCTTTGGGATTCTTACTACGGTAATACCATAAAGGGGCTGGTTAATCTGGTTGAAAAAACATCGGGTGTAGCAACAGACGTAAACTATAATAGTGCAGCACGAATTTTAAAAGCCTTCGCATTTTTAAGACTCACAGATTCTTATGGGGATATTCCATATTCAGAAGCAGGGAAAGGATTTATCGGTAAAGTTTTAGCGCCAAAATACGATGAACAAAAGAATATTTTGGCAGATATTATTAATGAATTGGATGCGGCTGCAAAGGGTTTTGATGCCTCCAAGCCTTTTAAAGGAGATATTTCCAGCTATAATGGCAATACAGTTTTATGGAAAAAAGCTGCATATTCTTTAATGTTGAGAGTGGCCATGCGGACGTCTAGAAAAGATCCGGCTGCTGCTCAGGCTGGTGTTGTAAAAGCATTGGCTGGCGGATTAATTAATGACTACACGGAGTCATTTATGATTAGACATATTGTGGGAAATTTCGATAATCCTAATAGCCGTGTATTGGGCTACTACAATGGCGCAAGACAAGAATTGGCCAGTAATGGATTCAAATTTTCTAAATTATTTATTGATTGGATGGCGGCAGGTGCAGATCCTAGATTAAAAATTCTTTCTGTGGTAAGAACCGGAGTTGGAACTGCTATTGGTACAGAAGATGATAACATTGTCATTCAGAAAGGCTTACCAAACGGAACCAATCCAACAGGGTTTTCAGGTATAGCATCATTCTCTCAATTAAGATCTGATTTTGCAAGTGCCAATGATCCAAATTTGCTGGTGTCCCATTCGCAAACATTGTTATTACTTGCAGAAGCAAGGGAAAGAGGTTGGGTTACAACAGGAACTGCGGAAACTTATTTTAGAGATGGTGTTAAATCTGCCATTAATCAACTTAAATTATATAGTCCACCAGCTTCATTATTTGATGACGCAGCTATTAATACCTATACCTCTGCAACGTTAGTATTTCCTGCCGCAACTGCTGCAAGGCTCCAGGCAATTAATGAGCAATATTATGCGGCATCTTTTTTAGATGGATATGAACCACATGCAAACTGGCGTCGTTCAGGTTTTCCAGCGCTTACTGCAGTAAATTTTGTTAATAATTATACCAATGGGATTATACCACGTCGTTTTCAATATCCTGCAAGCGAATCGGGTTTAAATGGTGTTAATTTAAGTGCAGCCATTACAAGGCAAGGCGCTAATACCTGGGTTACCAGAGTTTGGTGGGATAGTAATTAACTTAATGTTCTTTTTCGTTTTTTCTTAGTTTATAGTTTTGGTAAAAATTGTCAGGTAGTTCTCTACCTGGCATGTTTTTTTGATACAATTACAGTTATCTTAGTAATGTAATTACAGTGAAGTAACCGGCGTTAGAGTATATTTCTTCTAAAGGTTATAAAATTTTTATGTTCCTTTTTATGAAAAAGAAAATCCTGATATGCTGCATTTTACTTATCCAATCCCTGTTTATTTTTTCTCAAAAAATTCCAATATTTACCAGCATTCCTGCTGCTGCAACGGGTATTAAATTTCAAAATAAGCTTGTTGAAACTGCTACGCAAAACATCATTACGTACGAGTATTTTTATAATGGAGGAGGAGTTGCAGCCGGCGATTTTAACAATGATGGCTTAACGGATCTTTACTTTACTTCTAACCAACAGCCCAATAAACTTTACCTGAATAAAGGTAATTTTAAATTTGAAGATATTACCAAAACCGCTGGTGTTGCAGGCCGTCCCGGGTGGAAAACAGGTGTATCTGTAGCAGATGTAAATGGAGATGGTTTGTTGGATATTTATGTTTGTTATTCCGGAGATTTAGAACCATCCAAAAGAGCAAACCAATTATTCATTAATAACGGATTAACACCCTTGGCTGCTAAAAAAGATGGCGGTGATATTAGTTTTACAGACAGGGCAAAGGAATGGGGAATTGCAGACGAAGGTTACACTACCCATGCTGCTTTCTTTGATATGGATAGGGATGGCGACCTCGATGTATATGTAATGAATCACAACATAAAAAACCTGCGAAACTTTGATGCTGCATTTGTAAAAAAAATGGTAGACACTGAGGCTGGAGACCGGTTGTATGAAAATGTAAATGGTAAGTTCATAGATATTTCACGCAAAGCTGGTATCATCTCTAATCCATTGGGCTATGGGCTTGGTATAAATATCGCCGATGTTAATAATGATGGCTGGCCGGATATCTACATTTCCAACGATTATGTAGAAGAAGATTATCTCTACCTAAATAACAAAATTGGCGGGTTTACAGAATCGCTTAAATCTTCTTTTGGTCATCTTTCTAATTTTTCAATGGGTGTTGATATTGCCGATATCAACAACGATGGTTTGGCAGATATTTTTACGCTCGATATGCTCCCTAAAGATAACCGACGACAAAAATTATTGTACGCCCCGGATAATTACGAATTATACAACAACACCGTTTCAAATGGTTTTTATCACCAGTTGATGCGGAATATGCTGCAGGTAAATAATGGTGATGGAACTTTTAGCGAAATTGGTCAACTTGCTGGTGTATCCAATACAGACTGGAGCTGGGCAGCCTTATTAGCCGATTTTAATAATGATGGTAAAAAGGATCTTTTTGTTACCAATGGTTATGGACGAGATATGATTAATAGGGACTTTATGAAGTTTTACGCTAATGAAAGATTGAAACATTTACAAGGCACAACCGATAGCAGAATGTTTCAAATGCTACAGGGTATTACCTCTACACCCTTGCATAATTTTATGTATGAAAATACAGGCAACTTTAATTTTAAAGACCAATCAACCAATTGGGGATTTGATGAATTAAATTTTTCTCATGGTGCCGTATATGCAGATTTAGATAACGATGGTGACCTGGACCTGGTGGTAAACAAAATGAACCAGGAGGCAGGCATCTATAAAAACAATACTATCGAAAATAAACGAGGTGGTAATTTTTTAAAAGTGCAATTATCTACCTCTACAAAAAATACAAATGCATTGGGTACAAAAGTTTGGGTGTATGCAACTTCCGGAACTTATAGCATTGAAAATTATCCGGTTCATGGATTTCAATCTTCTATGCAAATACCATTGCATTTTACTTTTCCGGATAAAAAAATTGACTCTATTTTAATTCGTTGGTCTAATGGAGAAAGGCAGGTTATTACTCAACAGCTAACCATCAATCAGCAAATAAATATTAAGCAGACGATACCTTTATTGCCGCAATTTGCTACCCCTGTTTTTGCCAATACTATTTTTAAAACAACTAACCAGTTAATTAATTATTTACACAAAGAAGATGATGTAAATGATTTTAAAATTCAGCCCTTAATGCTGAATATGATTTCCTATTCTGGCCCAAGAATAGCAAAGGCAGATATTAATGGAGATAAGCTGGATGATATTTACATCTGCGGACCTGCAAACCAGGCTGGTACTATCTATCTTCAACAACTAAGCGGTGTTTTTGCCCTTTCACCACAGCCAGATTTTGATACAGATGCAGCAGCAGAGGATTGTGGAGCCGTTTTTTTTGATGCAGATAATGACGGTGATATGGATCTATATGTGGTGAGCGGCGGCTATGCCGTAGATGAAAAAGATGGCAGTCTTCAGGATAGGCTTTACTTAAATGAAAAAGGGAAATTTATAAAGAAATTAAATGCCCTGCCAATCGAAATTATTTCGGGTGCTCAGGTAGTGCCAATGGATTTTGATGGGGATGGTGATATGGATTTATTTATTGCAGGAAGAGTAATTCCGGGCCGATATCCGGAGTCGCCTGGCAGCTATTTGCTGGTAAATAATGGTAAAGGAATTTTTACAGATCAAACTGCAACAATAGCCCCTTTCTTTTCATTATTAGGAATGGTAACCGATGCAAAATGGATTGATATAAATGGGGATAAAATAAATGAATTGATCATTTGTGGTGAGTGGATGCCGCTGCAATGTTTCTCTTTTACCGATGGAAAATTTATAGATATTTCAGATAAAGTTTTTGATAAAAAATTAAATGGGTTGTGGAATCGGCTACAAGTAGAAGACATAGACAAGGATGGCGATCTTGACCTGATAGCAGGCAATTGGGGCACCAACAGCCAATTACAGGTTACAGATTTAGAACCTGCTACAGTGTATTATGGCGATTTTGATAGCAATGGTTTTATAGATCCGCTGGTTTGTTATTACGTACAAGGCAAATCTTATCCAATGGCTTCAAGAGACGAAATTACAGACCAGATAGTAAGCCTGCGTCAACGGTTTCCAACCTACGATTCTTATGCAGATGCTACTATTACTGATGTGCTTACATCCGAACAAATGAAAGCTGCAAAACAACTTTCTATTAACTATTTACATACTACCTGGTTTGAAAATGTAGGAGGAAAATTCATTACCCGCAGTTTACCAATACAGGCAGATTTTTCTGCGGTGTATGCCATACAAACTGCTGATTTTAATAAGGATGGCAATATGGATTTATTATTATGTGGAAACATAGACCAGGCAAGAGTAAAGATTGGAAAGATGGATGCAAATTTTGGGTTGTTGCTTGCTGGTGATGGCAAGGGAAATTTTAAATATATTCCTCAGTTGCAATCTGGCTTAAATATAAAAGGTTGCGTAAGAGATATTATTTCATTAAAGGGAAATACGGGAACTAATTTGTTGATGCTGGCATTAAACAATCAAGCCCCTGTTTTTTTGAATTATTAGAATATGCAGATGAGAAAGGGATTTTATTTGATAATTTTTTTAATTGTTGCAACCATCTCAACTGCATGGCCGGCTAAATCTCCTGCTATAAAGGAGCTTCCTGTTCGGCCTGTTTTTCAATCAGTATTGGCAGCAAGCTTCAATTTACCTAAACAGCTTTTCTCTAAAGAATACATTGCAGCACTTAAAAAAGTTACCGATGTAATGGTAAATGATGTTACCTCTCCTGTGGCTGCAAGCCGATACTATGCTTACATTACGCTAACTGCCTACGAAACTCAATCCCTGTTTGATTCGCTTAATTATCCATCCTTATCAGGGCATCTTAACAAGTTTTTTAAAAAACCGGTAGACGCCAAATTGGTACAGTCATCCAATGAATCATTGGCCGTAATACTGGCTATATTTAAGTCGGGCGAAAAATTGTTGCCTTCGGGTTATATGTTACAATCTCAAACAGATTCTTTGGCTGCTTTGTATTCAAAAAACGCCCGTGAGCAATCGTTATTTCAAAATACATTAACGCTTGTAAACGAACTGCTGCAACAAGTGATGCAATATGCCAAAGCCGATGGATTTAGCAGGTTGAATAATTTGAAAAGGTATACGCCTGAAACTGCTGATGGATATTGGAAGCCAACGCCCCCTGTTTTTATGGCACCCGTAGAACCTAACTGGAGTTCCCTCAGAACTTTTGTATTAGATTCTGCTCAACAGTTTAAAGTGCTGCCACCAACCATTTATGATACAAGCAGGTCTTCTTCTTTTTTTATACAGTTAATGGAAGTTTACAATATTACCAATGCCGCCAATCAATCACAAAAAGATATTGCTATGTTTTGGGATTGCAACCCTTTTGCAGTGCAACAAATTGGCCATGTAGAATTTGGCTTAAAAAAAATCTCTCCCGGCGGGCATTGGATTGGTATAGCCGGTATTGCCTGTTTAAAACAAAAATTGCCCTTAGGTAAAACAGCCTTGGCGCATGTATTGGTAAGCATTTCTTTGGCCGATGCATTTATAGCCTGTTGGGATGAAAAATATCGCAGCAACCGGATTAGGCCCGAAACAGCTATTCAAAAATTGATTGATCCCCGCTGGCATCCTTTGTTGCAAACACCACCTTTTCCAGAATATGTTTCCGGGCATAGTGTGGCTTCTACAGCAGCAGCATTTACTCTAACAAAAATATTTGGTAATCAGTTTTCTTTTGCTGACGATACAGAAACAGAATTTGGT
>JBBQTZ010000203.1:0-8884 GCA_038234405.1 Chitinophagales bacterium | reverse complement strand
ATAACAAGATTGCCATCTTGTTCGTAATTTTTTAGCTGTACAATTTTATGCTCTGCAAAATAATAGCTGTCAGCACCCGACAACTGTACATTTTGCGAATGAATAGACCTGTAGTCATCGGCAAAGCCATCAAAATCGTCAAAAGTTCTTTCGCTCATTTTTGCAGAATGCTTTATTTTTATCTTATGCAATTTTACGCAAATTCAAACAGGCTTTCCTTAAAAACAATTTTATTTTTTAGCGCAATTGTAGTTCTTGCATTTTTACCCATTTCATCTTTTTTGTTTTTTTTAAAAAATGATGCCTTTGTAGGATATTTTCCACCCAAGTTTTTTATGAGCGAAAGCCTGCATGCCGGCTACCTGCCCTTGTGGAATCCATATATTAATTTTGGCTTTCCACAATATGGCGATATGAGCGGTGGCTATTGGAGCCCAATTACCTGGCTTGTGGCTGCTACTGTTGGCTACAATGCTTATACTTTTACTATTGAACTGCTTTTGTACATTTTAATTGGCGGCATTGGTATGTATCAATTAACCAACTACTGGCAATTAGGCAAAAAGGCAGGTATAATGGCTGCTGTAGCTTTTATGTGCTGTGGCTACAATGTAGGGCACTTACAGCATTTTAACTGGCTAAGTGGTGCTGCATTCTTACCATGGTGCTGCTGGGCTTATGTAAACTTGCTTTCAAGTATTTCAGTTAAAAAAATATTGAGTGCTACGCTGTTATTTTATCTTTTACTTAGTTCTGCCCATCCCGGTATTAGTATTGGTGCGGCTTACTTTTTTATAGCGCTGGCTGTTTTTGTTTTCTTTAAAAATAATGATAGATTACCATTACAGGCAAGGCTGAAAAAATTTAGTGTAACCCATTTGATATTGCTGCCGTTGCTGTTGTTGTTGAGTGCTGGTATGATTGCCGGTTATCTTGATATGATACCCCATTTTTTAAGGGGAGATAAAATAAGTTTACAAGATGCCTTACTTCACCCAACCAATATTCAAAGCTGGCTAAGTGTGTTGTTTCCATTTGCTACGGTAAAAAACGACGCATTTTACCAAACTGACCCTAGCATGCGCAATTGCTATTTCGGCCTTAGCTTTTTACTATTTTTTTTACTGGTGTGCTTTGGTAAAAAAAATAGCTGGCAAAAATTTTTGCTGGTAACAGGTTTGCTGTTTGCCCTGCTTGCGGCTGGTGGCGCTGCAAAAATATTTGCCTATAAATTTATACCCTTTATTGGTTTTGTAAGGCTCAATGGCGAGTTCAGCATTTTTGCGTTGTTCTGCTTTATATTGGTTGCGGCCATTGAATTAGAGAAAATTATTACCCTGCAAAAAAGCTTTACCGGAACCATTAAATATGTTTATTACGGGGTACAAATACTTGTAATAGCAACACTGGCATTTGGACTGTACAAAGCAATTTATACCGGGCAAACGGTGGCAACACAGTTTGTAAATATTGGCAGGCAAAACGGTTTATCTAACAGCCTAAAAGCGCTGATAGATGCCATTAGTTTTTATGATACCATTTGGATACAAGCTATTATTCAATTGCTTTTTTTATGGGGTATAAAGTGGTGTTTAAAAAACCAACATTGGAAAGCATTGGTAAAAATTGCTTTTGCAGATATGGTGCTGGCAAGTTTGCTGAATATCCCCTTTACCGGTGTGGGCAAGGCTTCTGTAGCAGAGGTTCAATCTATTTTAAACACTTCACCCAGGGGAATACCCATACCTGCACTGCAACCCATCATGCTCAATGACAGTAGCAGCTTGCAACAAAAATTGATGATTGGAGATTGGAGTATGTATAACAAACAAATTGGTACAAAACTAGAAGTAACCTATCCCATCATTTTAAAAAACAGCAGGGCTTATTTTGATAAAGATGCCATCAGCGGTAATGAAAATCATTTAAACAAACCGTTTATTTTTGTAGCAGATAGCAGTATAAGTTCTATCAGCCTTCAATCTTTTTCACCACAAATAATGCAGTTAACTGTAAACATTAATGCGCCATCGCAGGTGGTGCTGCAACAAAACTATTACCCTCATTGGTACTATGTTATTGGCAGTGAAAAAAAACCCATGAATGCTTTTGAAACTAGTTTTATGAGTGCGCCTGTAGCTAAAGGAAAAAGTACTATTAGGTTTATGTTTAAACCAACTATTGTAAAAGCAACGATGCTTTTTAGTGCCATGGTTTTTTGTATCTATTGTTTGATATTGCTACTTTATTATTGGCGGGCTGCTACTACAAAAGGTTTACCGTACAATTGATGATATGCTAATTTGTAAATAAATAGGTAACTATACAATTATCCAACGCTGTTGTAACATTTCACACAAGTAATTACCAACATTAATTGAATCTGCACAGGTAGAAAATATGGTACGTTTACCCAAATAATTTATTGGTTAGGGTTTGCAGTTATTCAACATAAAAAAGATAAACCAGCTTTTGCAGTTGGATTCGTAATAGAATTTCAACTGTAAATGTTGGGTTTAAATACAAAACTGTTAACCTTTGGAAATAAGCTGCCTTTAAATGGGTGCACTTCAAATTGACGCACTTCAAATTGAAGCAGCACTTAGTGTTTGGTAAGGACACCAACCACAGACCAAAAATCCGGGTTTAACCACAAAGCTGTTACCCTTTGTAAATAAGCTGCCTTTCAACAATAATCATAACCCCAGTAAAAATGAGTGCACTTCAAATTGACGCAGCACTTAGTGTTTGGTAAGGACGCCAACCACAGACCAAAAATCCGGGTTTAACCACAAAGCTGTTACCCTTTGTAAATAAGCTGCCTTTAAACAATAATCATAACACCAGTAAAAATGGGTGCACTTCAAATTGACGCAGCACTTAGTGTTCGGCAAGGACACCAACCACGGCCGCCTTGGTTGGTGTGCTTACCGAACAAAATCGGAGGCGGCAATTTGAAATGCACCAGTATAAGAATTCTTTTGCAGTAACAACAAATTAAAAAGTAAGTTACAAAAATTTGCCATCCGCAAAAAAGCTACCCTAAATATACCGGTTAATAATATTTTCCAGGTACTCTTGTTTACCACTCGTAACAGCAGGTTCACCATTTGCAATAGCATATTCCCTTAAATCTTCGAGGGTTAATTTACCATCTTCAAAAGCTTGTCCGCTACCGGTATCAAAAGAGCTGTATCTCTCTGTACGAATTTTTTTATAATCACTTTTTTGCAGAATTTCATCTGCCACAATAAGTGCTCTTGCAAAGGCATCTATACCACCAATATGAGCATAAAAAAGATCAGCCATATCTGTACTGTTGCGCCTGATTTTTGCATCAAAATTAATACCGCCACCCGCAAAACCACCTGCTTCTAAAATAATCAGCATTGCCTCTGTTAGTTCATTAATATTTGTGGGAAACTGATCCGTATCCCAGCCATTTTGATAATCGCCCCGGTTAGCATCCATACTGCCCAATAAGCCAGCGTCGGCAGCCACTTGCAATTCGTGCTGAAACGTATGCCCGGCTAGGGTTGCATGGTTTACTTCAATATTCATTTTAAAGTCGCCCATCAAATCAAACTGACGCAAAAAAGAAGTAACTGTTTCTACATCATAATCGTATTGGTGCTTGCTTGGTTCACAAGGCTTTGGCTCAATAAAAAATGTACCTGTAAATCCATTTTTTCTGGCATAATCTTTAGCTGTGTGTAAAAATCTGGCCAAATGCTCTTTCTCCCTTTTCATGTTGGTGTTCAGCAGGCTCATATAACCTTCTCTTCCACCCCAAAAAACATAATTTTCTCCCTTTAACGCAATGGTAGCATCCAATGCAGCTTTTACCTGGGCACCACCATGTGCCAACACATTAAAATCGGGGTTGGTAGAGGCTCCATTCATATACCTTTTGTTAGAAAATAAATTAGCAGTACCCCATAATAATTTAACGCCGCTTGCTGTTTGTTTTTGTTGCAGGTAAGCTGTTATGGCCTGTAATCTTTTTTCATTTTCCAAAACGTCATTGGTGTAATCCACCGCATCCACATCATGAAAGCAGTAGTACGGCAAACCTAGTTTGGTAATAAATTCAAAAGCAGCATCAGCTTTATCTTTTGCCCTTTCTACTGCATCTTGTTTTTGATTCCATGGGTGAATATGTGTAGGCTCGCCAAACGGATCGCCGCCATTACCTACAAAAGAATGCCAGTAGGCAACTGCAAAGCGAAGGTGCTCTTTCATCGATTTTCCGGCTACTATTTTTTGTTCATCATACCACCGGTAGGCAAGTGGATTATCGCTACCTGTTCCTTCAAATTTTATTGCAGGTATTCCTTTAAAAAATTCTTTGTCGCCTGTTACAATTACTGACATAAAGTAAAATTTATAGTGTTTAAAAATTAATATTAAATGGCAAGGAGCAAATGATAATTGATAATTGATAATTGATAATTGATAATTGATAATTGATAATTGATAATTGATAATTGGTAATTGATAATTGATAATTGATAACTGATAATTGATAATTGGTAATTGATAATTGATAATTGATAATTGATAATTGATAATTACTATTTTACCAGGTTAGTAAGGCTCTCCTTCCACTCCTCATAAAGTTCATCAAATAGCTTTGCATTGCCAGGCTCTACAGTTTTAATTGACTTGTTTCCATCAAAAGCATCTTTGGCAGATGTGTAATAGCCAATGCCAATACCAGCGCCAATAGCAGCCCCTACACTCCCATCGCAGTTATACAATTCAACCGGGGTATTGGTGGCATTTACAAAAGCATCTAAAAATAAATCGCTTAAAAAAAGATTGGCCTTGCCAGCCCGAATAACCTTTGGCTGCAATTTATTTTCTCTCATTATATCTAACCCATACCTAAAAGCAAAAGCAATACCTTCCTGTGCTGCTCTAAACAAATGAGCGTTGCCATGTTTATTAAAATCAAGGTGTAAAATATGTGCATTCAGTACTTTATTATTCAGCATTCTTTCTGCACCATTACCAAAGGGAATAATTTTTACCCCTTCGCTGCCAGCCGGCACATGAGCCGCAAATTCATTCATTTGCTGGTAAGATAAATTGCCGGCAAGGGTTTTAAGCCAGCGATTTAAAATGCCGGTTCCATTAATACAAAGTAATACTCCAATACTAACCTTTTCCATTGCGCTATCCAATAAAGAAGGAGGCATATAATTTACATGAGCAAAGCTGTTGATCCTCGATTGCTGATCGTATGCCAATTGATCGCTAACACCATAGATAACGCCGGAAGTACCAGCAGTGGCAGCTACTTCACCCGGTTCCATCACATTTAGTGAGAGCGCATTATTTGGCTGATCGCCAGCTTTATACGTTACCGGTATGCCCGCTGTAAGCAACAACTCATCGGCAATAGCCGGCATCAAAAGGCCATAACTGCTAAAAACAGGCAATATATCCGGAATAAGCGCCTTATCAAATCCAAAATAAGTAAACACATCATCAGATAATTGATTGGCCTTAAAATCCCAGAAAACACCTTCGGAAAGTGAAGGAATGGTAGTATTAATTTCGCCGGTAAGTTTCAGAGAAATAAAATCTCCTGGCAAAAGTATTTTATCAATTTTTGCGTAGGTTTCGGGTTCATTTTCTTTTACCCACGCCAGTTTAGATGCAGTAAAATTGCCGGGGGAATTAAGCAAATGAGCCAACGATTTTTCTTCGCCAATAGCTTTAAATGCCTGCTCTCCTATTTGTACAGCACGGCTATCGCACCATATAATACTGTCTCTTAAAACCTGTTTGTTTTTATCTATACAAACCAGCCCGTGCATTTGGTAAGCAATACCAATTGCTGCAATATCTTTTGAATTAAATAAACCAGTTGCAATTAATTTTTTAATGGCCATTTGTACATGCTGCCACCACATTTCAGGCGATTGCTCTGCCCAACCTGCCTGCCTTGCAACTATTTCAGATTCAATTTCGGGATATTGGGCCGCAGCAATACAAATACGGGTTGCAGCCTCAACAACAGATACTTTTATGGAAGAAGTACCAACATCAATACCAAGTAATAACATACAACAATTTTAAAACCAGGTGATTTACAATCGATTTACAGCACAAAATTTACTTTTTAAATTAGCTTCAACAACTGCTAAATACAAAATAAAATATGCTATCTTATCACTAATTACTACATTTAAACCAAAATAGTGATAAGATAACAGGTAAATAATGAAAACACTCATTCAAAAAATACAGGTAGATGAGCAACAGTCTTTTGCTTGCCGCACATATTGTACACCCATTTTTGAAACCAACTGGCACCAACACGAAGAATGCGAACTCATCATTATAAACGAAGGGCATGGCACCGTTATGATAGGTGAATATGTTGGTGGTTACAAAGAAGGAGATGTATATTTTATTGCCAGCAACCTACCCCATTGGTTTAAAAAACAACATCCTGCAATTATTGGCAGTGCAACTGTTATTCATTTTAAAAAAAGCAGTTTTGGAGAGCCATTTCTGCAATTGCCAGAGATAAAAAAAATTCAACAATTTCTTCATAAACAACAGGGCATACAGTTGCAGCAAGCATTAAAAACAGTGGTAACAAATGCCATCAGCGCTATAGATAAGTCAAAAGGGTTTCAACGCCTGCAACTTTTACTCCAATGCCTGCAAAGCATGAGTACATCTACCAAATACAGCATTATTTCACATGATTTTAGTGCAGAAATTTCTGGTATCAATCCTGCAATAGAAGAAATAATTGACTTCACCTTTAAACATTATCTGGAGACGGTAACCCTGCCACAAATAGCTGCTGTTGCCAATATGAGTATTCCAACTTTTTGCAGATTTTTTAAAAAAAATATAAAAAAAACCTATTTTGATTTTTTACAAGACCTTAGAATTAGCCATGCCTGTAAAATTTTAAGCAGCAGTAATAAACCAGTAATGGACATCTGTTATGAAAGTGGCTATAATAGTTGGGCACACTTTAGCAAACAGTTTAAAAGAGTAAAAAAGATGACGCCAACACAATACAGAAATCAATTTGAAAAAACAGCATAGTAATGTGAAAAACTTTGCAAAAAAATAAGCATTGGGCGTGCCCCTATCGGGTCGGGCTTTTCGCTGCAATCTTTTTGTCCTGCGGAACAAAAAGGATTTACGCTACAATCCCTCACGCAATGGCACAAAAAGTATCCGATTAATAAAATTTCTTTAAGTTTATGGGTGTCATCTTTCAGGCGCAGAACGCAATTCTATGTCTCTTTGTTACTAACACAATATTTTTTTTAGTGTACAGTTATAGCAGCAGCAGCCAACAAAAGTGTACAGTTATAGCAGTACCAGCCAACAAAAGTGTACAGTTATTTCAGGACGAGTCACCGGACAGGGTCCGGCACCTACTAGGGACACAGGACGGAGTCCTGCGCCTGTTGTTAATGCCTGGTAAAGCCTACTAAGCGGATAAAAAAAAATCATGCAAATCCCTTAATCATATAAATCCTGGTTCAGACAATTGCGCTGGCATTAGTAATAGATTGTCACCGGATGGAGTCCGGCGCCCGGTAAGTTATTTCCAATTTTTGTATAACCCTAAAATCTGGGACTGTTAACAAATAATTTATACCTTTACCCTATGAAATTTGTTGACATAAAGAACGATGTAGCATTTCGGAAAATATTTGGGAATGAGAACAGAAAAGAAGTACTAATTTCTTTTTTAAATGCTGTTTTGTTACTGGAAAACGACAAAAAAATTATTGCAGTAGATATTTTAACCCCTTATCAATTACCGGAATTGAAAGGTGGAAAAGTTACCATAATTGACGTAAAAGCTAAAGACCAAAGCGACAAAAATTATATTGTGGAAATCCAGGTTGCGGAAGTTGACGGATTTGACAAAGGAGTTTTATACAATGCTTCTAAAAGTTACTCGTCACAAATTGACAGAGGCGATTTGTATGAGAAATTAAATCCTACTTTTTTTATTGGAATTTTAGATTTTGAAGTAACTCAAAACAAAGACTACATAAGCCGACATAGAATTATTGACGCAGCAACTGGCGAAATTTTCATAACAGACATAGAATTCAATTTTATTGAACTTCCTAAGTTTAACAAGAAAGAAATCGATTTGAAAACAATTATAGACCAATGGGTTTATTTTATTAAAAATGCAGAAGATTTAGAAGTAATTCCTGAAAGTGTTAAAGATGAAGGCTTGAAAAACGCTTATGAAGACGCCAATAAACACAATTGGACAAAAGAAGAATTGGCGGCATACAACTATGTTTTAATGAGGGAACAAGACGACAGAGGACGAATTACCAAAGTTCAAAAAGACATAGCAAAAAACTTTTTAGTAATGGGTTTGTCAGTTGAGGATACTGCAAAAGGAACAGGTTTAACAATTGAACAGGTAACAAAATTGCAATCCCCAAAATAAAACTTTTACATACATTGATTAGGAAATATTGTTCTTATTCGTGGTATCAACATGTCGCTCCTATGGGTGCTACTAACATGTCGCTCCTATGGAGCTGATTAACGTTTAGCATTAAAAAAATCATGAAAATCCTTTAATCATATAAATCATAGTTCAAACAATATCGTTGTATTGGAAACCTCTTCATCATCAACATTCCCTAAAACACAGCAGCAATATAGAATTACGTGCAATCAACGCATTAAAAAAATCTTACCAATCCTTTAATCATATAAATCCTGTTTCAGACAATTACTGGCATTAATAACAGGTAAACACCAAACGAAGTCTGCCGCCTGGTAAAGCGTGGTAAAGCCTGGTAAAACCCATTAAAAAAATTATCCAAATCCCTTAATCATATAAATCCCGGTTAAGACAATTGCT
>JBBQTZ010000202.1:0-8923 GCA_038234405.1 Chitinophagales bacterium | reverse complement strand
GCAAATCTTTGTTCAGCTTCGGCTCCGGCGGACATTATAAATTTGGCTGTAAATCTTATCTTCGGCAAAACAAAACAATCAACTTCGGTATCGGCGGAAGGAACTCGGAAGCCCTGCCATCGCTAATACTCGATCGTTAGCCACAATCCACAAATGCAGATTGAATACCCAGATAATTTTAAACTTGAATACTTAAATGATGAATTCATATGGCGATATGTAGGAATGCCTAAACTAATTGATTTAATATTAAATCAGAAACTTTATTTTACTCGCCTCGACCATTTTGAAGATGGAGTTGAGGGTTTAACAGGGCGTGGAATTCATTTTAAATTATTTACGCAGGGCGAACCTCTAACTTATGACAATATTAATTCTTTCGACGAAGAGACGACGGAGCAGCTAATAAATGAAGACCAAATTACCAGAAGCGAATATTTGAAAATACTATCTTCTTCGCAGCAAACGCAATTTGCTAATTGCTGGTTTCTCGGCAAAAGAGAATCTATTGCAATGTGGAAACTTTACTCTCAAAAAGATGGAGTAGCACTTAAATTTAAAGCACGACAACTTACAGACACCATAATTAAAGCAGCTTCTTCATATACAAATACTGATTTTAAATATCTTCTTTTTGGGCCCGTTGATTATAAAAATATATGGCCCTATGACTATAACGAAACTTTTGACGGGAAATTTAATGCCTTGAAAAAAGACAAAAGTTACTCACATGAAAATGAATTCCGTTTTGTAGTTGTTGTTCCTGGCGATAAAAAAGGAAGTTATCAAAACTTCCGCCTTCCTATTGGTGATTTATCTTATTACGAAGTAGAAATTATTACTAATCCATATATGGCTACTTGGGAAGTAGAAAATCTCAAAAAGCTATTGGAAAAATACAACTTATCAAATATTGTTTTAAAATCAAAAATGGACGTCAAATTTTAAAAGTTAAGTACTGTGGCTAACAGTGTGTTTATAAAATTGTGGCTAGACGTTAATCATTCAAATATAAATCGCTATTTTGCTTTTGTGGTTAATTGAATAGGATGTTTTTCAATTCCCACAACTTCATATACACTTTAACGTTGGCTGCAACCTTAAAGGACACAGCGTTCCTTTTAAAAATTCCTTTTATGACAGAACTCACATTTACTGAAAAACTCAAAAGGGTATATGACAAGCTGGACAGACTTTCACATAGAAAGAAATCCGACTTTGCATAGTCAGAAGCAAGAGAAATTGCGACTGAATTAAAATCTCTATTACCAGACAGTAATAACATAAGACTTGACATAAAATTATTAGAGGACTATTCTTTTAATGCCACCGAGATACGTAAATTAGAAGTCATTGCAGAATTTAGAAAATAATCAATGTTTGACATCTTACCTATTATTAATCGTGGCAAAGATGCTTCTGATCCATCCATTGATTAGTAAAAATTCTAACTCTACCAACATTAGTATTGCTGCAACGATTTCTTGACAAACCAAACTAATTCAATATCGTTTTAGCCATGAAAAGAGAGCATAGAGTAAATTTCGCAATTGCTGTTTACGGGTTATTGTTTCTTGCCTTTATTGTATTCCTGTTATGGCTTGCTTCAAATGTGCCAATCATTCCTTTGATTACATTGCCTATTTGTATTTTGGTGGCATACATTACAGCAACAACAAACATCTTAAATATATCTGCTAAAGAAAAACAAAGTATTTTAGTCGGATGTACGGGAGTGGCATTAGTTGCAGCAGTAATAGCATTAGGGAAAATGGACACCAGAAGCGTATTTATAGACGACTTACTTTTAGAAGGAAAGAAACGGAGTAAATCAGTAGAAAAAATTACTGACGAAGGAGTAAGTTATTACGAGGATGTTTACAATTTCACACCTTCCACATCAACAGGAAAAATAATTCAGGATGTACTTTATTTCTTGTTTCTCTTTCTAACATTGTCATGTGTACTTGTTAGTTTTTTCCTACTTAACAAGCCTAAACAGATAGCTGATAATGATGAATTCCCATCCCAGATATGAGGTTACCAAACACATTTTTGCATAACACCCTACTTTTTGTGCAGCCCGTAACAGGGCTTCTGCTTTGGGCCGGTCATTCAGTTTAAGGCCTTCTACAGAAAAATTTTCCGGTGTATATTGATGGCCCAACAGCACAATATGTGGTTTTATATTGCCACTCAATTGTTCATTAGTAAATATTTCAGCCAACTGTGTGGTATAAGGGTCTACAGACGTAAGCTGAATATTTTTACCGGTTTTTTGCTGAACAAGATTGTACAGCAGGCAAATTCTGTACCCTGAAGTAAGCGGTTTTATTTCATGGTCGCCCTCTGCATAAAAAGCTGCATAGCTAATTTTATAATCGCCGAAGTCTTTGGCAAAATCGGCTACTTCGTTTACTCCTTCAAAACTTACTACCAATTTTCCACCCGTATGTTTACATGGCAAGCTAATTACCAGTGTGCCAAACATCCCTTTTTCTTTTTCAGAATCTTTATGCGGAAGAAAAAAATCAACCTTTTCATAAAAAAGCATTTTATATAGGTGTGCTGATATGCTGTAATTTTCCCAACCCAAATCCGGTTTAATGTTACTTATAATTTTATTTAAAAATGCCGACCAGCGGTTGCCATGAAAGGCTAATTGCCTGGCATTTATTTTGATGGTACTTCTTACAGCACTGTCCACAAAAGTTTCGCTGCCTTTTATAGAAGGCGCCTTTTGTGCTACTTGTATCAGGGCTTTGGCTTGTGTTTCATTTATAGGATAAGCAATTTCGCCAACTCCTTTTACTTCCAGCCCCGGAAACAGCAACGCCGATGTGTGTACACTTAAAAACTTACCACTACCTTTTAAATCTTTGAGGCAGTTTAAAATATTTTCTTATAGATGATCCATAAAATGAATTGCTTCGAGAGGTAAGTTCTGATTATTTCTTATTAATTCTTATTGATTTTCCAGAAGCAAGCTGCTTCTAGCCATCAGCGCTCCACCAATAACGCCTGCATTTTCACCTAATTTTGAAATCAATAGTTTTGAATCACTGCTTACGAGATTAAGGGAATATTTATTTAATGCACTTTTAATGGGGAGTCTGATATAATCACCTGTTTCGGCAAGTATACCTCCGAGTATCACCAGTTCCGGGTTAAATAGATTGATTAAAACAGCCAGTCCCTTACCCATTTTTTCGCCTATCCCGGAAATAAGTTCAATGCTTAATGTATCTTCCGATTTGGCTGCCTGTACAATATCTGCCACTCTTATTTCATCAAAGTTTTTATCATTTTTAATTAAAATAGAACTGGATCCCTGCGCTATTTTTTGTTTAAATTCTCTTAGCAGTGCAATGCCCGAAGCCTCCGTTTCTAAACATCCTTTTTTGCCACATGCACAAATGATTTCATTGTTAAAAAATGGGATATGTCCAAACTCACCGCTAAATCCAGATTTTCCGTAGTAGATTTTTCCATCAATCAAAATGCCAAGCCCCACACCATAATCCATATTAACAAACAACACATTTTTTTCATTGCTTACCACGCCGCAACAAAATTCTCCATAAGCCATTGCCTTGCTATCATTTTGTATAAATGTTCTAATGCCAATCTCCATTTCAATTATCTGGCTCAATGGCTCTTCATGAAAATGAAAAAAACTGTAACTGTATCCGGTAGTGTGATTTACCCTTCCGGAGAGATTGATGCCCATGCCCAGTATTTTCTGTTTTACAACAGGCGCTTTCTCAATGAATTTTTTAATGATGGCAATAAGTTGCTGGAAAGAAGCAGGTGAGTTTTCCAGTGTATAGGGTATTTTTTCGTGAATGATTTCCAGGTTTTTTTTAAAATCAATTAATCCAACATTTACATAATACTTTTTAATATCTACCCCCACAAAAAAGCAGGATTCGGCTACTAACCCATATAAGCTGGCCCTTCTGCCACCAGTAGAGTCTACTTTTCCATAATCTTTAATAAGTCCATCCTCAATAAGTTCCCCAATAAGGTTGGTTGTTTTGGGGGCACTCATGTTTAATTCTCTGGAAAGTTCTGCGATGGTTACATTGCCGCTAAGATCCATGTAATTGATGATAAATCTTTTAAGCAGCCTGTTTTTGCGCGCCACCCCACCCGTGTCGTCATTAGAAAATACTTCAAATATTAAATGTGATTCAGCCATATATAAAATTTGATCGGGTTTAAAAATGCAGCTAAAACAATAAAAAACGGATTTTTTGTGTATAAAGAAAAATTAAGATAGTAGTTATTAAAAATAATTAAAAAGAAATGAGTTTTGTTTAAAAATTAATTTTATATTGTTATCAATTATAAAAGAATTTTAAAGGTTTTGTTGAAATATGGAAAACATTGCGTCAATAGATGGACACACAGACGGTTTAAAGACATCTTCCATGCTAAAGGAGTACGCAGCACTTTATAAAAAAACGTTGCTGGACGATGTGCTGCCTTTTTGGTTATCCAATAGTAAGGATTCCGAAAACGGCGGATATTTTACTTGTTTGGACCGATCAGGGAAAGTGTACGATACCGATAAGTTTATGTGGTTGCAAGGTAGAGAAGTATGGTGCTTTAGTTTTATGTATAATGAGGTAGAACGTAAATCTGATTGGTTGGATATGGCATTGCATGGAGCAGGTTTTATGCAAAAGCATGGCCGGGATAACAATGGTAACTGGTATTTTTCTTTAACTGCCGCCGGCAGGCCATTAATACAACCCTATAATATTTTTAGTGATTGTTTTGCAACGATGGCCTTTGCTGCATTGGATAAAGCCTTGCCAGGTGATAATCATAAGAAGATAGCATTAGATACATTTAAAAACATCATCCGTAGGCAGCATAACTGGAATGGTGAATACAACAAAGCCTATCCCGGCACCCGCAATTTAAAAAACTTTGCTTTGCCAATGATATTGTGCAATTTATCGTTGGAGTTGGAGCACATCATCGGCAAAGAAAGGGTGGATAGTTTTATACCTGGACTTGTTCATGAAGTGATGAACGTTTTTTACCAGCCATCGATGGGGCTAATCCTGGAGAATGTATATGAAGATGGAAGTTTTTGCGACAGCTTTGAAGGCAGAACGTTGAACCCCGGGCATACTATAGAAGCGATGTGGTTCATTATGGATTTGGGCAAGCGAATGCAAGACGAAAAATTGATTAAAAAGGCCTGTACCATTATGTTGAATACCCTGGAGTATGGCTGGGATAAAGAATATGGTGGCATTTTTTACTTTTTGGATATAAAAAACAAACCACCCATGCAATTGGAGTGGGATCAAAAACTGTGGTGGGTGCATGCAGAGGCGCTGGTGGCGTTGGCAAAAGGTTACGCCTATACCGGCGACCAGCGCTGCATGGCTTGGTTTACTAAAATACATGATTACACATGGTCTCATTTTAGTGACCCGTCGCACGGGGAGTGGTTTGGCTACCTTAACAGACGAGGCGAAGTGCTGCTTGAGCTAAAAGGAGGAAAGTGGAAAGGCTGTTTTCATATCCCCCGTGCATTGCACCAGGTATGGAAAACCCTGGAGTCCATCCGGTAAATTAATTGTAAAATTTATTTGTTGAAATAATCATATAAAATATTGGCAGCAATGCCATGAAATTCCAATGCTGTTGTCCAAAATACTGCCGTATACACTTATTATCACCGCATTAAATGCTGTAACTCCTGTTATGGCACAGCGGGTATTTAATACACAAATACTTGTTGTAGGTGGTGGAATAGGTGGTACTGCTGCTGGTTTACAAGCTGCCAGATTAGGTGTATCAACCATTATTGCAGAACCTTCCAACTGGTTGGGTGGCATGCTAAGTGCAGCCGGTGTTGCTGCAATAGATGGCAATCATCAACTGCCATCTGGCTTATGGCGGGAGTTTAGAAAAAATATATATACTGTTTATGGTGGCCCACAAAAAGTGGCTACCGGATGGGTAAGCAATACCCAGTTTGAGCCGCATGTGGCAGATAGCATATTGAAAGCGATGGCTGCCAGCGAACGAAAACTGACGGTGCTTTATCAATGGGAATTTGTAAAGGTGATAAAAAAAGGTAAAACACTTACAGGAGCTATTTTCTCAAATAATAAAAACGAAAAACTGCAGGTCAATGCTAAACTTGTAATAGACGCAACCGAACTGGGAGATGTAATGGCCAATGCCAATGCAGGGTATGATTTGGGGATGGAAGCCGCTGAAATGTCTGGTGAAAATGCAGGCGTTACCAGTACCAACAATATCATTCAGGATTTAACCTATGTGGCTGTATTAAAAGATTTTGGGGCAAAGGCAGATTGTACCATTGTAAAACCTGTTAGTTACAATCCAATGGAATTTGACGGTGCCTGTACAGATTATTATATCAATAAAAATAATCCTGAACCTAATGTTACTGCACAACAAATGTTGGATTATGGCAAATTGCCCAATAATAAATACATGCTCAATTGGCCCAACAAAGGCAATGACACTTATATCAACATGGTAGAAATGTCTGCAGCAGACCGCAGGGCGGCAATAAAGATTTCAAAACAAACAACGCTTCGTTTTATTTATTTTATTCAACATCAGCTTGGTTTTAAAAACCTTGGTTTGGCTACCGATGAATTTGGTACTGCCGATTGTTTTGCATTGATGCCTTATCACCGGGAGGGAAGAAGACTAAAAGGTTTAGCACGGCTGACTATCAATGAAATTGCCAAACCATTTGCTGGCTTGCCGCTTTATCGCACGGGCATTTCTGTGGGCGATTATCCCATTGATCACCACCATAAAAAAAATCCGCTGGCACCGCAGCATTTGGACTTTTACCCGGTGCCATCCTACAATGTACCAATGGGTGCATTGATACCAAAAACGATTGATGGATTGGTAGTTGCTGAAAAAGGAATTAGTGTAAGCAATGTAGTAAATGGAACTACACGTTTGCAACCGGTGGTAATGCTAACCGGTCAGGCGGCTGGTGTATTGGCGGCATTATCTGTTTTGCAAAACAAACAACCACGCTATATTTCTGTAAGAAATGTGCAGGAAAAATTATTGAATGCCGGTGCATACATCATGCCTTATCTGGATGTACTTTACAATCATCCACATTTTTCTTCCATACAAAAAATTGGTGCCACAGGTATTTTAAGGGGCACGGGTATACCTTATAAATGGGCAAATCAAACCTGGTTTTATCCGGATTCTACCATTGAAATAACCACTTTTTTAAAAGATTTTAATTTGTATCAGCCCTTGGTTTTTAAAACAAAAAATAAATGGTTAACAATAATTAATTTATTTGAAATCATCGCGTTGCAGCAATCCTGGTTGAAAAAAGATTTTGTAGAAACGATCGCCCGGTTGCAAAAAAGCTGGACGGATGCAGGATTAAAAGAGTTGGATTTAAATAGAAGTATTAAACGGTTTGAAGCGGCTGTGATGATCAATAAATGGTTAAAACCGTTTGAAACCAGCGCAGTTAATCACCTGGGAAATTTTAGAAACTAAGCAACAATTACCAATAATCAATACACAAAAATCAAACCATTATGAGAAAGATTATGCAAATGCTGCTGCTGCTTTTTACCAGTTTTATGGGTCTGAAAGCGCAGGACACGAAAGTAACCGGCAGAGTTACGGATGTTGCTACAGGTTTACCTGTAGAATCTGCCTCCATTATGATAAAAGGTATAGGAAGGGGAGTTGCTACCAATGTAACTGGTAGTTTTTCTATTTCGGCAAGCGACGGCTCCACGCTGGTAATTAGTAGCCTTGGCTACGACAAGAAAGAAGTAATAGTAGCCGGGGGTATTGTAAATGTTTCATTGACCAAACAAAACAACAACTTAAATGAAGTGGTGGTGGTTGGTTATGGTAGCCAAAAAAGAGCCAATTTAACCGGATCGGTTGTTCAATTGAATAATGAGGCGCTCATCAAGCGGCAGGTATCAAGCGCCAGCCAGGTATTACAGGGGCTTGCTCCGGGTGTTACCGTACAACAGCAATCGGGCAAGCCGGGTGCAGATGGTGCTTCCATCAGAATCCGTGGGGAAGGATCAATACTAGGGAATAGTAATCCATTGGTTATTATTGATGGATTGCAATTGCCAACAGGAACCGGTCTGGATGCTTTAAACAATCTTGATCCGAATGCTATTGAAAGTGTAACAGTTTTAAAAGATGCCGCTTCAACTGCTATTTATGGTAATAGAGCCAGTGCAGGTGTAATATTGGTAAAAACTAAAAGAGCTACAAAAAAAGGATTACAGGTTAGTTATAATAATTTTTTTACAAATCAAAGTTTTACTGCATTGCCAGAACGGGTTGGGGCAATAGATCACATGGAGTTAAGCAACATAGCTTATTTAAACCAATTTCCTACCGGTACCGCTTTACCTTTTAGTGTTGCGCAAATTGATAGGTACAAGACAACCCCTGCTAACAATTTTGATGTAATAAATACTGATTGGGAAAAGGAAATATTTACCAATAATGGATTTATGCAAAATCATAATGTGCAGCTAATGTCCGGTGGCGAAAGGGTAAACATTTTTTCTTCTGTCACCTTTTTTGATCAGCAAGGCTTAATTCAAAATAACAGTTTCAAAAAGTATGACATTCGTATTAATCCTGAATTTAAATTAAGTGAAAAGCTAACGTTAAACGGGGCTTTTGGCTATACCAATAATACTACCATCAACCCATCTACAGGTAGTGCAGAATTTATTATTCGCCAGGCAATTGGTTTGCCGGCAATTGGAGGTGGAAGATATGGCCCGGGACAGTTTGGTACAGCGGCACAGTCAAACAATAGAAACCCAATTGCAATGGCAGAAGCTACCGGAAATTCTAATACCGAAGGCAATACCTTACTTACCAGGGTGGC
>JBBQTZ010000201.1:0-8928 GCA_038234405.1 Chitinophagales bacterium | reverse complement strand
CAATGGCTTTCTCACTACGGACAGCAATTTCTTTTGCCCGATCTTCATTTCCGGAGCTGTAATAAACTACCTGGGTATATCCATTAAGTTCAACTAAAGGAATTTTGTTTGGTTGCACGGGAACTGCCTGCTGACCAATTAAATTTATTTGCACTGCCGCAAACAATAAGCTAAAGACTATCCATTTTTTCTGTTTCATTCTATCGATTTTTTAGTTGTATAAATCATTTTCTCAGTTGAAAATCGGGATGCCCCGTTTGCCACAGCGCAAATTTGAGCATGTACACTATTTCATCCGCACTGCCGGAATGCCCGCTGTTCTCCTCTACCAATAATAAAATTGGGCGGTCTCCTTTTTGTGCCTGCTGTAACTTGGCTGTGTATCTCACCGCCGGATGCATATCTAAAATATAATCCGTGGCACCATGTACAATGAGCATGGCGGGTAATTTTTTATTTGGCGGAATTTGATAATAAGAACTGATGCTGTAACTGCTATAGAAACCTTCTTTGGTATTAATAGGTCCGGTACTTTTTGATTCCCTGGCAAAAGCAGCATCCCGGTTGGTAACGATATTTACTCAAAAAAAGAATCAATCTTGTCATCAACGATACTGGTAACGCAAGGCCAGTTGTGTTGATGCTTACATGTATTGGAAGATAGATTGTACTTCCAGAGGTTTTAATAGTAAGTTCTGCTTCCGCTTTTCCAAAGCACCAAGTTGTACATCCAGCTCATACTTTGGCCATATATAAAAAAATTTACAGCTCCTAAAATTCGAATTCAACAGGTTGCCGCTTTTTTAGTTTTTTTCAAAATCGGTATAGTGAACGAGCATATCGTCTTTAAATAAATCTATCCTTAGATTTTTACCCCAATCTGGTTTTAATGGAATGTCAATATTATTTATCCCCGTTGCAAATGTTACTGCTAAAATTGATAAATACCTACCTGTATCGGCGTCATAAATGCGCACAGAATAATCCCCCGCATTAAAAATGTTGAATACAGCCTTTACAGTTATTCGATTCACAACAGCATCATGCACAAAACCATATTGTCGGGCTGATTCAATATTTTGTATAACATTAAGACTACTATCTACACCACTTGCTGTTCTGTATGGAGCCGGGCCTGAATTACATGGCCCGATGTAAGCGGTAAGCTCTGTGCCGGGGTTTACAATGAACTCCGGATAAAGAGTAACGGATGTAGCTGCCCTGAAAAATACATTGGTGCCGGCGCCACCTTGTACAGATGAGTTGGAAGTGATATCACCTGCCTGGAAAAATCTTTGTCCCGTTAAATTCTGATTGATATCTGCAGTGGAAGAACAGTTAGAAAATATTTCGCTAATCCAAATACCTCTGCCGTAAGTGGCTGCATATAAATAAGTAACACCCGAAACGGTACCTCCAAATTTAAGTTCAGAAACAGCTACCCTTGGCAACCCATTGTAGAACGGTGTCCAATCTGCATCACTTGCTCCCTTGTAATAAACACCAATATCTGTTCCTATGTAAACATTATCACTACCATCTGCTACAATTGTATGTACCGGAAGGTTGGGCAATGTTCCGCTAAGATTGATAAAAGTTGCACCTGCATCATTACTGTAAAATACTTTTACTGCATCGTTGTAGCCACCTACTGTTACCCAAAGTCTGTTACTTGTATTGGAGGAAACAGCGATGTCTGTTATCTTGGTTTCTGTAGAAGGATAGCCTGCTGCCAACAGGGCAGATGAAAGGGAAGTTACTGCATCGGGCAATATGTCATCCAGGTTGTCTATCCTGTAAATTCCCTGATCGGTACCCGATTTGCCGGCACTATATACTCTTCTTCTGTTAGTACGGCAGGTGCTTATGCACCAGTTTCCCGGCACATATAATTGGCCTGCACCAGGTATGGCAATCCTACCCCATTTATCACCCCTACTGTAGCTTACATATAAGTCTGGATAACCAGCATAAATCACATCTTCATTTGTAGGTGACATAGCAAGGTTGGGAAAAAAATTATCCGTATTTTCTACATCTATCTGAGAGGGAGTAACATTTACATCCACAACCCCATCAGCCCATATTTTGGTATTTATCACCCAATACTTGTCATCATTATTTCCTGCCGGCCCTTTATCCGTCAATACATCATACCCATCACCTCCGTCAAATTCATAAAAAGTGGATGTTGCCCCTTGTCTTATCATAATGCCATTATCTTGTGTACCGCCCCAAATATCACCATCTTCATTGCTTGGTTCAAAGTGGTAAAACTGTGAACAGCTTAGCCCATTAAAACGCCTGGTCCAATTATCCCCATTATCACTACTTAGAGCAACACCCCCATCTGTACAAGCATAAAGTTTTCCTCCCAATGGATTATAAGAGAGTTGATGAATGTCAGGATGTATATAATTTGAATTGTCCAGGTCCTCAAAATAGTCCACTATTTCAGTCCAACTCGAACCGCCATTATTACTTCGCCACGCTACCAGGCCACCAGCTACAATAATATTTTCGTTGCTGGGTGATACGGCCAGTGCCAGATCATACTTGCTTTGATTTTTAAAACTTTGCAAAATATCCTCGTACGCCAAAATATCGGGGCTGTTGCTACGCCTTGTAAAACTTGTACCGCTATTGGTAGAACGATACAAACCTTCAAAGGTATTGTTGCTGGTATTGCCTTGTAAAACATAACCAGGGCCACAGAGTATATAAACGACCGAAGCGTTTGCCGGCGTCACGCCAATGACAATCCGGTCTGCATTGTCAATAGGAGTAGAATAGGTGATACCGGTGGTTTGAAAAGTAAGCCCACCATTAGCAGAGCGGGCAAATTGGCAAGAGTTCTCATCGTTACCATTAGTAAGATAAGTGCAATAGATTTCGGTTGAGCTGCCCGGTTTATACTTAACATCAAATACCCTTACATTTTGTCCATGGGTGGTGGTGCAGACAGTCCAGGAGCTGCCTCCATTGGTAGTTTTATACAACCCCCGGGAAGTGGCCGCAATTAATGTGTTAGCATTGATGGGGTCTTGCGCCAGTTCGAAACCGACATACCGGGCAGTTTCTAAACCTGGGAAACTAGCCGTCCTATTCCAGGTTTGTCCTCCGTCCGTTGATTTTAATACCCCCACTGAATACCTAATATAACCAAAATTAAAAGTAAACCCACGACTGGCAAAAGCGTCCCCATCGCCGGTTAGTGCATAAATAGTCTGTGCATCAGCATGGCTTACTACAATGCCGCTTACCCCTAGTGATGGAATAAAGCTGCCTATATTTTGCCATGAGGAGCCATCATTAGTTGTTTTATACAAGCCGCCACCGGCGGAACCTGCGTAGGCAATAAAAGGATTGGTAGGGTCAAATGCAATACGGTTAATTCTGCCTATACCACTTGATACATTGTTTGGGCCAATATGTGCCCAGCTTCCAGAAGTTGCCTCTGTACTTAGTGCCGCCTGGCTTGTGCTTAAATAATCAACAATTTTGGCGGTTGCATTTCCTACTTCTCCATTTGGGTTCAGCCTGCTTTCGCTTTCATAAAAATACCGGTTCCAAAATTTCGCTTGCCTGCCAAGATTTTTTTTCTTAACAGAATCGGCGTTGGAGAGCCTGGAAAGTTTTGTATTTAAAAAATCAACCACCGTATTTTTAATTTCATAAAACTTTGTTTTACCCTGCAATCGTTGCTTTAATTCTGCATCGTCACCAATCTGCGCCATTGTAGTTGCAACAGTAAATAGGCAAATCACAAAAACTATATTTTTTTTCATAATTGTTGGCGGGTTTTATTTTTCTTTTTTTAAAGCGTTAATTTCTTTTTTTAACTCAATTACATAAAGCGTGAGCTGTTCTATTTTTTCCATCATGCGCTTTTGCATATCCCCTACTTCAATGCCATTTTCTTCTACCTCTGCTGCCGTCGGAATATTGGGGAGATGCTTATACTGCTGTATAAATTTTTCAACTTCCATAAGAGAGGGGAGATTGTAGTCCTTACCGAACACATAATCGGGCCAGCCTGAACTTCGTAGTTTTACTTTTAACTCTTCACAAAGTACTTTTCCGGAAACGGTGAGTTTGTAGCCGGAGGCGGCAGCAACACTAACACCAATAGCTACTTGGCCGTTGGGGTTCATATATATATTACCACCACTGGTAGTATTCATAAATATATCGCCGCCGCCGGACGGGCTTAATATCACATTACCAGCATTAGTGGGATTTAATAATAAGCTTCCTCCGCCAGTTGGAGTCAAAACCATTGCAGAACCTGCACCTGTTCCTAATATCATATCACCACCAGCATTTAGGCCGATGCTTCCTTTCGAAGTGCCATTTAGTAAGAATCTGGCGAGTGGTGCACCCGCTGCCGACTTTTCAAAGCTTACGATATCATCGCCATCCATACGTACAACTACTTTGCCAGCACTATTGCTACTGTTGGTGCCAAACCTAAGGTCGTCTCCGTTTAACTGAAAGAAAGCTTTTTTAGCGGCATTGATTTTGAACTGTACAATAGCGGCAGCATTATTTATATTAATGTCGTTATTGGTAGTAACATCACCATTCAAGAGAGAAGTGCCCACCGTAACAAGATTGCCAGATGTACTAAGATTCCCACCGCTAACATTGCCTGAAGCACTAACATTGTTACCTGCTTGTAAATTGCCTGTTAGCGTAATATCGTTATCTGCCAAAATGTTATTACGGCTGCGTATGTTACCATTTACATCAAACTTTTCAATGGGGCTTGAAGTACCTACCCCTACATTGCCATTGCTGCGAAGAAATAACTGGTATGTATTGCTTCCATTCTGCAAAAAGAATTGGCTGAGTACGTTGCCATAAATTATGGAAGCACCTGTGCTGGTATCAGGTTTTAAAAAATTGACCACACCGCTACCTGTATTGGCGCCATGCAGGTTTAATGCAGCCTTATTTCCGCCGTTAACCAAATCGTTACCGTTGATATGTGTTACAAACAAGTTACCCTTTACTGATAGTTTTTCCTTCAAACCCACTATTGAACCAATACCCACATTACCTGTATTGCTATTGTAAATATTATTGCCGCTTGCTGTCCAGCTACTGCCGCCGCCACCGCCGCTGTTAACAGCGTTCCAGGAACTGCCATTATAAAAATAAAATGCAGAAAGGTTTGTATCATACAGCATTAACCCATTGGCAGGGGCTGCAATGGCAGTTCGCTGAGCTGTTGTCATTCTGGGAACAAGGAATCCTTTGGTAGTACTAGCCACCTCTAACTGTGCACTTGCATTAGGAGTACTCGTACCTACCCCTACACTTTGTGCATTTATATATTGAAGCAAGAAAAATGAACATAAAAAGAAGAGTAACTTTTTCATATCGAGTTAATTTTTAATTGAACTCAAAATTGAAAAAATAAAAACAAGGTTGCAATACCGAGAAAGGGTGAGTGCTGTCTTTATCATCATCATGATAGGCTACAGACCAGAGACAGGCGCCTCTTTCTTTATCACGCATGCGTAAACGACACTTCAAAAAAAGTGGCAAAGCCAAAGCCTTGTGGTAAAGTTTAAACAGTTATTTCCTGGTAATACAATTTGGAATTATTATGGCCTTTGTGCAAAAGCTGGTGGGGGTAGATGGTTTACTCAGTCTTGGGTAAAAAAGTTGGGCTCCTGAAATAATTTCCTGGTGCGAAATTGTGCGATAGTATCAACAAGTTTTCAATCATATATATTAAGCGGTTCCATAACGATAAAGCCGAAATCGGCGTTTGTTAAAGCACCCGTTAATGGATTGGTTATTTGTATTTTGATCTTTACCCCACAGCAGACATAAATGGCTGAAGCAGTAAGTGGTAAAGAACCTGCAACCGTAACTAGAATTGACGCTCTGGCACTTACTCTTGCGGAAAAGGAATCTACTTCATAGGTTCCCGTTCCTGTATTTAGAATGGTTCCGTTTGTGCTCATCCAAACCTGCGAGTTATTTCCATACACTTTGCCATAAAGCTCGGGCAACATATTTTCGTTTGGTGCCAGCAAGCGAACTACTTTGTAACCCACATCGATATTTCCGCCGCTGCCGCCTATTAATACCTTAAAGCCTGATGAAGTATCTATAGAAATAATATCGGTTCCATTCATCCTGATGATTGTTTTACCGGTAGTATTACCGCTATTAGTGCCTATTCTAAAATCATCTCCGTCTGCTTGCATAAAAGCTTTGTTAACTCCACCGCTTTTAAGTTGTACGATGGGGGTTGCATCATCTACAACTACCGAAGACTGGGTGATGATATTATCAGATACCGCAGCACTGCCAGTTATGGAAACATTACCATTTGTTGTCAAATTATTCCCCTTCAAAAAATTGGCGGCTTTAACGTCATTATCTACTAACAAAGAAGAACGGATTCTTATATTTCCATTTACTTCCAATCTTGCATCGGGAGAGGTAGCGCCAATACCCACGCTATCGAAGGAATAAATATATTTTGTATTTGGGGTAGACGATCGCAACCAAAAGGTACTATTAAGAAGATATCGCCATAAACCATCTATATACAAGTACGTTCGGTCAAAAGTAGTATCGTACAGCATCAATGCCTCGGCGGGGCTGCTTATAAAGAGCCGCCCAAATTGTGTAAGCCTCGGCATGAGCAAGCCTCTGTTGGACTTGCTCATGTCTACCACCGCATTGCTATTAACAGCAGCAGTGCCAATACCAACACCAGTTTGCGTAAATCCAATAGCAGTGCTTAACAGTAAAACAAGGATGATGGGTATTTTTTTCATTTGTTGATTTTATTATTTTTTAAATATCAGGGTCGTTTACCACATACGTGAATCCACAATCAACCGGCGTGCCTGTTCGGGTGAATGTTTCTACTCTAAATTTACCTGGGCTAATATAAGTGGCCGTACAAATTCGGCCTGCCTCCATTGGCGTTACAATGATGGCACTATTAACCGTTGGAGGTAAACCTCCTGGTGGGCTAGTGATTTCGTACTTACCAATAGCAGTTTTTTTCCATGAATAATATAAAATTGGCGACGCCCAACCTACAGGACCACCATCAGCAGGAACAAGCCCAAACAGCACTGGTAGCATATTAATGGTGGGTGCTGCAAACCTGCAAAGTTTCCAACCAATGCAAATCTCCCCCTTGTTGGTACCCGCTTCCAGCAATTTAATATTAGCAAAGCGATCTATAGACATTACGTCTGTTTGATCCATGCGAAATATTACCTTTCCGTTTGAATTTCCGCTATTGGTTCCGAACCGCAAATCGTTGCCGGCAAGTTGAAAAAATCCATACTTCGCATTCAGGCTTTGCAACTGAATAGTGGGGCCAACATCATCTAAATTTAAATCGCTGTAGGTTACAATATCTCCCTGTGCGGATACCTCGGCATTGATAATTGCATTAGAGGTGGCTGTAAAACTACCGGCAGTTATATTGCTACCTGCCTCCATATTTGCATCCGCTATCACGTCTCCTCTTGCCCGAATTTTACCATTTACGTCTAACTTTTCGGTTGGCGAGGTTAAACCTAATCCAACGTTATTTGCGGAACTATATGTCCAGTTGCGGGTGGTAGATTGTGCCCAGCTTTCATTGGTAAGCATAAACCGCCATTCCCCTTCTTGATATTGATACAACCTGTGTGATGTACTGTCATACACCAACAATCCATTTGTAGGGTTTGTTATAGCAAGCCTGGCCGATTGCGTTAATCGTGGAACCAAAAAACCTTTACTATTGCTGGAAATATCCAACGCCGCACTGCTGTGTGGAATTGCGGTGCCAATACCAATCCTGGTTTGTGCCGTGAGTAACTGAGTAGTAAAAAGCAACAGCAACAGTAATATTCTTGCATTCATTGTAGTTAATTTAAAGCGTCGTTGATCATAAAATAAAAATCGTTGTTCACAGGATTGCCAGCCAAACTAAAAATTTGAATTATAAATTTTGCATTGCCAATATACCTGCCAATGCAAATACGGGGAACCACTCCAATGGCAGTTACTACAATAACCCCAAAGTCTGACATGTCGGCCCTGTTGGTATCAATTTCATAAACGCCTGTGCTTATTCTAGTCGAGCTACCCGATTGCGGCCACATGGCTGCTCCAAAACCATCGCTAAAAATGCGACCATATAAAATTGGAAGAGAATTCGTATTTGGTGTAACGCTAAACTTTTTTATAAGCCTGTTGCCAATTACCATTTTTCCTGTTTCATTGTTGGCAAACAACCCTTTTAGTAAGGTAAGATTTGAGCCTTTATCAAGCATTACTACATTATCGCCGTTCATTCTTATTATAGTATTACCTGTACTATTACCACCGTTGGTGCCTAGCCTAAAATCATTTCCCTCCCGGTTTAAAAAAGTTTTATTCACACCCGATTTCTTTAATTGTAAGGTGGCAGTTGTATTATCTATGATCAGGTTACTATCCCCGTTAATATTGCCCAAAACAGTCATCACTCCACCTGTAGTTAAATTACCATCAGCATATAGTACAGCTCCCCTTGCGTTGCCTGTAGCCGTAATGGAAGATGCTACATCAATACTTTGGGTAGCATGAATATTACCATTTACATCCAGCCTATGCTGCGGTACAGAAGTACCAATGCCAATACTATCGGTAAGGTTGTATAAATTATTAGCGGTGCTTGATTGCACCCAAATATCGCTGTTGATAATATACCTCCAAATACCAAGCTGGTATTGATAAAAGCGCTGAAAAGTAGTATCGTACACCATCAATCCTTCGGCTGGGTTGGATATGGCCAGCCTTGCGGATTGTGAAACCAAGGGTGGTAGAAATCCTTTACTGGTACTGGTTATGTCAAGTGCAGCGCTGCTGTGGGGGTTGTTAGTGCCAATACCTACACTTTGCGCATGTACACCT
>JBBQTZ010000200.1:0-8940 GCA_038234405.1 Chitinophagales bacterium | reverse complement strand
AGTACTGAGTTTTTCAAATGCAATACAGCTAAGTATTTCAGGTATTTTTCCCAAAAAACGTTGAAATATTTAGTGAGGTCAAAAAATGTTTTTTATAGCCTTTTAATTGCCAAAATTGAACCCCCTGATAGATTTTCAACTGCAAAAGCTGGCTTAAAGGCGGTAAAAGAATATGTAGCTGAATTAGTACTGAAGGCTTGCAATACTGCAAAGAAGGTAGTGTAGGATTATTTTACTTGCCACGGTTGCTGTGCACCACCCTGCAAAATCGGGAGAAATATTTTTTAAAATGACTAGGGCAAAAGCTGCAAGCTATTAGCAAGAACTTTCAATTATCAGCTAACAATTATTTTCTTCAACCCGTTTAAATAAGCAACATCAAATGAAGCTCCCAAACCAGGCGTTTGAGGCACAGTTATTTCACCAATAGCATTATAAGTAATTCCGTCTGTAACCGGATCTTCTACAAACATTAGTGGTGTATCAAAATCAATATGAATAATTGTATCGCTGCAAAGTGCCAAATGAGCAGCCGCTGTAAATGCCAGCCGGGATTCTAAAAAGCCTCCCAACTGAATAACTATTTGGTGCTGTTCCGCTATCTCAATAATCTTTTTTGCCCGGTAAATACCCGCAGATTTACCCAATTTAACGTTGAAATAATCGCAGGCTTGCAAGTCAGCCAATCGCTGTGCATCATGTTCATCGCAGCAGCTTTCATCTGCCATAATTTTTATGGGGCTTTGCTTTGTGATAGCAGCAAGGTTCATAAAATCCCAGCGGGGTATTGGCTCTTCGCAATGCTGAATGTTATAAGGGGCAAGCGCTTGCAAAATTCCAATGGCGGTGTTGGCTGTCCAGCCCTGGTTGGCATCAATCCTTAGCGGAATATCCATGCCTATAGCTGCTCTTATCTGCTTAATCCGTTCGGTATCTGTTTCTTTACTTCCTCCCAATTTCACTTTTATTACTTGATAGCCATTGGCTTTTATTTTTGCAGCATCGGCAGCCATTTTTTCAGGAGCATCAAAGCTTACCGTATAATCTGTAAATAATATTTTGGTGTTGGCACCTCCTAAAAATTGGTAAAGGGGCATTCCCGCTGCCTGTGATGCAATATCATACAATGCCATATCAAATGCACTCTTAATGCTGTTATTGGCATACATCACCTTATCCATTAAGTGGGTACAAGCTGCAATATCCAAAGGGTTTTTACCTTTTAAAGCTGCTGCAAAATACCTGCCTACTATAAAGCAGGTTTCCACACTTTCGCCATTAATAGTTTTAAAAGGGCTGCACTCCCCTACCCCCGTAATGCCCTGGTTGGTTCTAATAATCACCAGTACGTTTTCGGCATGGGTAAGTGTACCAAGCGAAATAATAAAAGGTTCTTTTAACTTAATTTTCGACTGATAAATTTCGATGGAAGTAATAGAAAGAGAATTCATTGTAATATTTTTTTGAAGCAGGCAAATGTACCTTGATTTAAATTCAGTGGCGACACTCCATTCAAATTTTGTATTTCAAATTGGCTTTTATTATGCAATAGAAAAATGATTAACCAAAAAAAATGATCAAAAAAAACGATAGTATTACAAAAGCCACCTTCATGGTGGCTTTTGTAATATACGCTTTACAGAAACAATATTTTAGTCAATATTAGGCTGCGGTGTGTACCGTAAATAAGGCTTTACAATATCTAATCCTTTCGGGAATTTAATCAATGCATCCTCTGTGCTGATGGTTGGTACAACTATTACTTTTTCTCCCTCAACCCAGTTGGCAGGTGTAGCTACGCTGTATTGAGCAGTAAGTTGTAAGGAATCAACTACCCTTAAAACTTCTACAAAATTTCTTCCGGTTGAGGCCGGATAAGTAATAATTAATTTAATTGTTTTATCCGGTGCAATAATCATCAACGATCTTACAGTGGCAGTAGCAGAGGCATTAGGATGGATAAAATCGTACAGTGTAGCTACTTTTCTATCATCATCAGCTATAATAGGAAACTCAACCGTAACATGTTGTGTTTCGTTGATATCGTTTATCCAGCTAAGGTGCTTCTCTACCGGATCTACACTTAAAGCAAGCACCTTTACATCTCTTTTTGCAAACTCATCCTTTAAACCGGCCGTTTTACCTAGCTCAGTAGTGCATACAGGGGTATAATCTGCCGGATGGCTAAATAATATTCCCCATGAATTACCCAGGTATTCATAAAAATCAATTTCACCTAATGAAGTGTTAGCTGTAAAATTGGGAGCTATATCCCCTAGTCTTAAACTCATAATTAATGTTTTAGGTTGCAAATATATTGTTTTAGTCTAGTAAATATATAGACTTAATATTTTTTTTTATTTTTACGAGATTCCATACCTTACCAGCATGTTATCCAAAAAGACGCAATACGCCTTAAAGGCACTAGGTTACCTTGCAGGCAAATACGGAGAGGGGCCGGTATTGATATCAGAAATATCAGATGCAAAAAAAATTCCTATTAAATTTTTAGAAACCATTTTACTGGAATTTAAACAGGCTGGTATTTTAGAAAGTAAAAAAGGAAAAGGTGGTGGTTATTACCTGGTAGGAAATCCTAAAAAAACAAGTTTGGCAACTGCTATACGTATAGTTGGTGGCCCTATTGCTTTAATACCCTGTGTTAGTTTAAATTTTTACGAAAAATGTGCAGACTGTGATGAGGCTACCTGCGGCTTAAATAAAGCCATGGTAATAACCAGAGATGCTACACTTAAAATACTGGAGAAAAAAACATTGATGGAGTTGGTAGATCAATAATTGAAAAGTTATTTATTGTACAAACCACGTATTTGTAAGGTCAATTGTTATTGACCCGTTATGCTTCAATCAGTTTAAAATAAAACCCAACTTTTGCAGTTAAAAATCTAATACAATTTCAACCGCAAAATCTGGGTTAAAAATAAAAAAGCCCCGAATAATTCGGGGCTTTTTTATTGATTGATATTTTATACCTATCTACTGTATCAGCACTTTTCCAGAGGCTAATCGTTTACCAGTAAGATCGAGCAAATTAATAAGATAAACTCCTTTTCCAAAAGTTTTAAAATCAACTTCCATTCTATCATAAGGTTTGGCAACGGTATACGTTTTATTAAGTACCAGTGCACCTTTACTATCATAAATCATTAAGGTACGTGGCAATACATTGCCGCCAATACTGTAATAACTTACCTGAAAATGCCCTTTGTTCGGGTTAGGATACACAAACAATTTAGCCGAAAACGAATCGGAAATACTCAGCGTAGCAGAGGTATTGGTGCAGCCATTTATATCTATAATAGTAGCTTTATAATTACCCAAATCTTCTACAAACAAACTAAGCGACCTGCTTACAGCAGAAGGCAATAAAATTCCGTTTTTGTACCAGGCAAAACTTACCGGTGCAGGCACAGCATTTACTGTTAAGGTAGTTGATAAACCAGGCAATAACTTAGTAAGCGGTACAGCAGTTACCGTAACAACCGGAGTTGGGTTTACAGTGAGTAAAGCAACATTTGTAGTATCAAATGTTGTACAAGGTGGAGCACTGGAAACGAGGCAACGGTATCTGTAACCATTCCAGGAGAATGGGGCATTTTTTACCACCAAATTTTTTGTTGCTGTACCTGTGTAATCTGCATTATCTGTTAACGGGGTATAAGTACCGTTGCCGGTATTTACTAACCATTTGTAAACCGGGCTTGTGCCAGATGCATTTGTTGTAAAATTTGCTGTTCCAAATTCGCAAATTGAAGTTGAAGCAGGCTGTGCAGTAATTGTAGTTGGGTTTACAACCGTTACCATAATAGTTGCAGGGGTAGATATACAACTGCCATTTACAGAGGTAGCTGTGTAGGTAGTAGTAACACCAGGTTTGGCATAAACCTGGAACAATGGGGTTGTTCCGTTGTAGCTTATTGTGGCTGCTGCATCTGTAAATAAACTAGCAGCAGGCGCCCATACAGCCGGAAAAGCTGGCGTAGAAAGTGTATAAAAAATTGTGATGGACCAACCTGTCAATATCCCATCATCGCCCAGTCCTCCATCTGCCATTGCAAGGGTCCAAACACCCGCTGGTACACTGTATAAAGCAGCAAAATTAGTAGCAGCAGAAATAAAGCCAGCAGGATTTTGTACAACAGCGCCCGTTATCGCACCATTAATTACATCTGGTTTAAATATCCCTGTATATGGGGCAACTCCACTACTTAAGGCGGCTGTACCGTTGGAGCTAATAATGGTATTTACAAAATCTTCTCCTGCATCTCCAGTACCGGTAAGGTATTTATCCAACGCAAGTATTGCCCCATTTGGTGCCTTTAAATTAAACAACATATCACCAATATAAGTATGCGTCATGTTAAGCTTTACATCTATGCCTACAACGGTTGCACCGCCAGGCAAAGCTGGCACTGTAAGAGTGGCACTTACACCATTGGCCGTATTATCTGGTACAGTAAGGGATAAAGTGGCAGAGTTAACAACTACATTACTGGTAGAGATAGCAACGGGATTAATTGTAAGAGCCCTTACAGCATTTAAACAAATTGGTGTACCAGAGTTAACAGTTGGTGCACCCGGTACTGTATTAACAGTAACCTTTATTTGGGCACAAGCTGCTGCTGTGGCACAGCCTCCCTCTCCACGTACAAAATAGGTTGTGGTAACAGCAGGGTTTACGGTAATTGAAGTACCTGTACCAGCCGGTGTGCCACCACAACTTCCAGCGTACCAAACCCAGTTGGTTGCACCGCCTAAAGTGCCACCTGTTATCCTTAAAACTGCTGATCCAATAGTGCAAAGTGAAGTATCGGCAGAAGTAGTTGGAATGGTTGGTTGCACGCAAGTAGAAATATTAATAAAATAATCTTCTGTTTCACCAAAAGAAAATGCAGTACAAGCATTTGTGCCAGTAATTCCTGGAGATCCATACCGAACCCTTATCCGCATTCTGGTAATGCCTAAGGTAGCATTTACAGGTATCGTAATGCTCTTAATTAACGTAGTGTCATTAGGAGAATCTGTATAACCAATAAAAGTATATTCGGATGATTCAAAAATACCGTTCTTATTAAAATCTATCCATACACCGGCATTGTCATCGGTACCGGGCCCAATTTTTACAGCAATATTTGCTGCCTGACCGGGAGGTAATACAGGTGCAGCAACTGAAGCAGTGTAGTCGGTATAACCATTACCACTGCAACCTGAACTTGCATTATTGAGCGACCCAAACGAAACATTTTTAATTTCATCATCTGCTGTACAATTAGACGCTGCCGGCGTACAATAAGACGGATTACCAGTTGTAGTAAATGATTGAGTTGCACATCCAATAGCGGCACCTGCTGCATTTTTAGGAACAATTTTATAATAGTAAACTGTATTTATGCTTAGAGATGGTAAAAATTGATAGGCCGTACCAAAAACTGTGGCTACCAAACCCGGTGTGGCAGTAGTACCAAAGTAAACATCATAAGAAGAGGCTTCTGCTGCGGCAGTCCAGCTAATAGACCCGTTAGCAGGTACGTTTACAGCATTATTGGCAGGTAAAATACCAGTAGCACAACCCGGGGCTACAGTTGGTAATGTTGTATTAACCACAATTCTACCGGTAAAAAATCTTGGATTAAACGTAGGACTAGGAAAGCCGCCACAAAAACCTATATTAAGTGAACTAATTTGAGCGTTACCAACTTTTAAGTTGATACCTGCGGAACTAAAGATATTAGGAGTGGGAGTAATAGCTGTAGTACCACTGTAAGCTATACCCTTATCAGACTCAATAGCAAATCTGTATTGAGAGCCAGCAGGTATAACAAAACTAAGGCTGCTAAAAGTAGTATAATAGCCTGCTGTAGTAATAACCATTGGTGCACCGGTAGCAATCAACGACCATGCAGGAGATTGAATAGTGGGTGTGTCTGATAAGGAAGTAGCAGAATACCATAATTTAGGCACAGCACCATTTGAAGTGGGTATCCAATAACAATCTATCTGCCGTAAAGTAGCATCAATTGTATTGGTATTTTCTATTACAAAACATGCTGCACTATTATTGGCAACGCTGTTACCACCTGTATAGTTGGTACCGGTTTCGGTAGAAATAGTTGTTTGAGATAGTAATTTGTTGGTGCAACAAACAGAAAATAAAAATAAAAAAAATAAAATAGTGGCTCGGTAATCTCTTTTGTGGAAATAATTCATCTTCAGTATTATTGGTTTTAAAGCTTTATCATTCAACCGCTTTAGTAAATGTAAAACGAGAATAAAATTAAGTAAAATGGAGGTTTTAAGAAAATTTTAATTTAATACTGTTCGTTTTTAAGATAAATCAACTATTCAAAAATAAAAAAGCAGTCGCCAATACCCTTTGTTAGCCAATGTAGCATTGTAACTAAACACTTGTTAATTTATTTAAACTCGCCAAAAACATTTCTTAATTCATCTGAGATTTCTCCTAATGTACAGTAATTTTCAACCGCCGTTATTACTGCGGGCATTAGGTTGCTATTGTTTACTGCAGCTTCCTTTATTGCATGTAAACAGTTGGTAACTGCAATACCATCTCTCTTAGCTCTCAACAAAACCAGTTTATCAGCCTGTAATTTTCCAATACTATCATCTATTTTAAAAGGTTTTATTTTAGTTATTTCTTTTGTTTGAAATTTATTAACACCAACAATTATTTTTTCACCACTTTCTATCTCACGCTGGTATTCGTAGGCACTTTGCCCTATCTGATCCTGAATATAACCCTGCTCAATAGCAGCAACACTACCACCCAAAGCATCTATTTTTTCCATAATTTCCAAAGCCTTTTCCTCCACCTCTTTGGTAAGATTTTCAATAAAGAAACTTCCTGCCAATGGATCTGCTGTATCGGAAGCACCGCTTTCAAAAGCTACAATTTGTTGCGTTCGTAAAGCAATGCCGGCAGCTTCTTCTGTAGGCAGGCTCAATGCTTCATCAAAGCCGTTGGTGTGCAAGCTTTGTGTACCACCCAATACAGCAGCTAATGTTTGCAGCGTTACTCTTGCAATATTATTCATTGGTTGCTGTGCAGTAAGCGTAGCACCGCCGGTTTGCGTATGAAAACGCAACATCATAGCTTTAGGGTCTGTAGCGCCAAGATCTTTCATTATAACAGCCCACATTTTTCTTGCTGCCCTAAATTTGGCTACCTCCTCAAACAAGTTATTGTGAGCATTAAAAAAGAAAGAAAGCCGTTTACCCAGCACATTAATATCTATCCCTTTTTCAATAGCTGCTTTTACATACGCCTTACCATTGCTGAGTGTAAAAGCAATTTCCTGCACTGCTGTGCTGCCCGCCTCTCTAATATGATAACCAGAAATAGAAATAGTATTCCATTTGGGTAATTCCTTAGCGCACCACTCAAATATATCGGTAATAATACGCATAGAAGGCTTTGGGGGATAGATATAAGTACCCCTTGCTGCATATTCTTTTAATATATCATTTTGTATAGTGCCTGTAATTTTAGTAAGATCAGCTCCTTGCTTTTTTGCCAACGCCACATAAAAAGCCAATAAAATAAATCCGGTGGCATTAATGGTCATGGAGGTAGAAACATCTTCTAAACGGATTCTTTTAAAAAGCATTTCCATATCTTCCAGGCTGTCAATTGCCACGCCTGTTTTTCCTACTTCACCTTCCGCTAAAGAATGGTCACTATCGTATCCAATTTGAGTTGGTAAATCAAATGCTACACTAAGGCCACTAACCCCCTGAGATAATAAATAATGATACCGCTTATTACTTTCTTCTGCTGTGCTAAAACCTGCATATTGGCGCATTGTCCAAAGTTTGCCTCTATACATATCTGATTGCACCCCACGGGTAAATGGAAAATGGCCGGGTAGTTCGTTTACAGTAGCAGGCAAATCGGCTTGTGTATAAAGCTCCTTTATTTCAATACCTGAATCAGTGAATTTCTTTTTCATATTGCGGTATTTAAATAGCAATGGTTCTGCTATCGGTATTATTTTTAGAATAATTGTTTTGCTTCAAACTGAAGTGCATCCAATACTATCAAACTAAGATCTGCATTGGGGTTGGCTACATATTCCAATAACTGTTTGCTCAACTCAACTGCCTTTGCATGGTTGGGTAAATTGGCAGCTAATTGATTAATGATAAAGATGTTTTGATCTCTTAAGTCACCAATTGCCTTCCACATATTGGCACTTACATAAATTTGCTGGCTTACATTATGCTCATACTCAGCACGGATGGTTTGCAATAAAAGTAATTGAAAGTCAATAACATTTAAATTGGTAAAATCGGTTCTGGTAACTAAATTTTTTAAAGAAATTCTGTCTGCCAGTAAAGTTAGTCGCTCGTAAGCCTGCATACGGAATTTTAAGGTGTCATTATTAATACCCAATCTTTCTTTAAGTTCATCCTTCATGCCTTTAAACTCTGCCAAAAGCCAGGCAATGGCAATAAAAAAAACACATATTATAGCAATTTGAATATCCTGAAAAACAATTTCGAGCAACATATATGGAAAGTAAATTTTTTGAGACAACAAAAGTAGGTAAACTCATTTCAATTAATTCCTTCTTTCGCAAAAGCTGCTGTAGATGGCTACAATTATTGTTTTTATCTTTGCAAGAGCAAAAAATTATTTATGGAAACAATAATAAAAACACCGGTTAGCTTTACCATTGGAGCAGTTATAGAAATCAAACGATTAATGAATGAAGCCAATTTTGATACTTCTAATTTATTAAGGGTAGGTGTAAAAGGTGGTGGGTGCAGTGGAATGACGTATGTGCTTGGCTTTGATAAACCAACGGAAAAAGATGATCATTTTGAAATTGAAGGCATACCCTGTGTAATGGAAAAAAGTCATGGTATTTACCTGATGGGTATGGAAGTAGACTGGCAGGG
>JBBQTZ010000199.1:0-9047 GCA_038234405.1 Chitinophagales bacterium | reverse complement strand
TGCGGTAACCTGCGAAGAGCATAATATTATTGGTGGCCTTGGCGATAGCATTGCACAGGTTGCAGCTAAAAACTTTCCTATACCGATAGAATACATTGGCACCAATGATACTTTTGGAGAAAGCGGAAAGCCAACTGAATTGCTAACCAAATACGGTTTAGATACAGCCAATATTGTTGGGGCAGCAGAAAAAGTGATAACAAGAAAAAAAGCTTAACAGTAATTAAACTTTTTACCCAAAAACCAATCATACGATTGGTTTTTATATTTTTATACCTGCTTGAAACCTATGGTGCAACAACATTTAGACGACAAAGAACTCTTACTACTGTTTAAAAATACAGCAACAAGAGAAAAAGCTTTTACCGGTATTATTAAAAAATACCAGGAACGACTGTATTGGCATATTCGCAGGATGGTAGTAGTACATGAGGATGCTGATGATGTGCTGCAAAATATGTTTATAAAAGTATGGAAGGGTTTGGAGAGTTTTAGAGAAGATAGTCAGTTATATACCTGGTTATATCGCATTGCCACCAATGAGAGCCTGACACACATTGAGCAACAAAAAAGAAGGGCTTCTATTTCGTTGAGCGATGATGAAAACGGCCTGAGCAACCAAATTAAAGCAGATAAAAATTTTGATGGACAAAAGGCTGAATGGAAGTTACAGTTAGCCATGCAAAAATTACCCGAAAAACAAAGGGCAGTTTTCAACCTCCGGTATTATGATGAAATGCCTTATGCAGAAATGAGCATTGTACTGGAAACCAGCGAAGGTGCACTGAAGGCAAGCTACCATCATGCAGTAAAAAAAATTGAGCAGTATATATTGAATAATTAAACTGGCAGCTAGTATAATAGTCTATAAAAATGTGATGAATAACAAAAACACGATATTAACAGAATTAACAAACAGTAGTCCACTGCTAGGTGCTTTGCCTAAGATTAACGTATATACAGCTCCTGCTAATTATTTTAATGATTTTACTACCGCTATTATTACACTTGTAAGCACTCCTGGCTTTATGGATGATGTGGCCAGGTACAATCCATCAATGCAAGTGCCAGAAGCATACTTTGATGAGCTTGCTGCAAATATCTTAAACAAAGTAAATACACGGCAGCAAGTACCAATAGCTATCACCAATGATATTGAATTATCAAATCAACTATTGAGCTTACGCAGGGTAATAATGTATAAAACGCCTCTAAATTATTTTAATGAATTTTCAACTATACTCTTACAAAAAATCAATGCTTTCGAAGATAATGCTACAATAGAAACCAACAGTATTTCACCAGTAGTGGGTTGCTTAAACAAACAAAATATACTGGAAGCACCGCCAGGATATTTTAATCAATTACCCAATTCGTTACTTAATAACAGCAAGCCAATTGCCAAAGTAATTACACTGCAAAAACGCAATTTATTTATACGCTATGCAGCAGCAGCCATGCTAATTGGTATTATTAGTATTGTAGTAGTAAAATTTAATACCAAGCCATCGCAAATAAATGGCACTTATGCTTTTATTGAAAGCAGTATTACAAAAGGGATTAAAATGGACGATAAAAAATTTGATGAAACATTGAATAATTTATCAGAAGATGATATAGCAACTTATTTACAAAAAAACGGTACAGATGCAGATCTGGCTTTACTTACCGCCTCTATAGAAGAGAATAATGTACCTGCAGAAGAGGAGTATTTTACTGATGAAAAAACATTAGAAAACTTTTTAAACGAGATTAACACAAAAAATTTGAATAACTAATAATACGTTACTATTATGAAAAAGCTAGTATTTACAATAGCATTTGCATCTATTATTACCATTGCTTTTGCACAGGAATCTTCACCGGACTTATCAGAAAAAAAACAACAAAATATTGAAGCACTAAAAGTAGCTTTTATCAGCAAGGAGCTGGATCTTACACCGGAAGAGGCACAAAAATTTTGGCCGGTTTATAATCAATATTCAAAAGAAATGATTACTACTTTTAAAGCTGGCAATGAGGATGTGCTTGACCGGGATGAAAAAGTTTTAAATATAAGAAAAAGGTATAAAGAACAATTTTCAAAAGTATTAGGTGGCGATAGAGTTAACAAAATGTTTAGTGCAGAAGGTAGGTTTAGGCAAATACTGATTAAAGCAATGAGAAACCAGAAACAACAAAGACAACAAAATATAAACAGACCTAAACAAAGAAATGGTTTTAATCAATAAACTTTATTTAAACCAACCTGTAAGTATATCAATACAGTGCAAAAAGGTTTTTCTTTTTCACTTTATAAGCACCTGCTCAACCAGGTTGTTACTTTAATCCAACTTTTGCAGTTGTATTTTATTGCAACTATTGCTAAAAGCATTCATTACAATTTATACTTCAAAAGTGGTGTTAAACCTGGCAGGTAAATAAAAAATAGCCAATACAGTTATAAAGAAATAAAGGGTGTAGCAATATCATGATAAAAAAGGAAGGTCCATTGCTCCTCTTTTGCCTGCTGCCACCATTGTTGCCTTAACTCCATACTTAGTTTACCATCGTAATCGTATTTAGCTACAAACCTACTTTTCATTTGGCTTAGTTGCGGAGCTACATCTGCCCCAAAAAAAAGCTTTTGCCCATCCTCCTCTATGGTAAATACCTGATGATAAGGGCTGTGTGCACCAGTTACTGTATAATGAATAAATCCATCTATAGTGCCATTTCCCTCTGTAAACACAACATTATCAACATTGCTTAAAATTGAAAATTCGTCAGGAGTAAAAGAGGGTTTTCCCTTTTCCATTGCATACGTAAATTCATCTTTATTTACATAATAAGTAGCAGTAGGAAAACTGAGAAATTTTTGCTGTAATACTTTATCTTCTTTGCTGATGCCGCCCGAATGATCTTTGTGCAAATGGCTCATCAACACTTTGGTTACATCCATTGGGTTAATTCCGTTTTCCAGCAGGTTTTGGTGTAGCTGCAATGTACCATCCGGATTACAAAAACCAAGGCCGGTATCAATAACTAAAATATCATTTTTAGTAACTATACAAAAGGGTTGTACCTCTACCAGCAAACTGCCGATACTACGTTGCTGCAAATCATCTGTTGCTTTATTAAATGGTACAAAAACCTTTGTTTTATCTATTGTAAAAGCGCCCTCGCTTAATGGAATTATTTGCATATACCAGTATTACCAATAAAGGATTTTAGACGCTGTTTATAAACAGCATATTGTTAAAAAAAGTTTTAAGAGCCAAAACTAAATAAAAAGACGCTATAAAGTAAAAAGCTACAAAGTTCGGTAGTATAACAGTTTGAAATTTTGTTTTAGTCTAAAATATTTATTTAATATTTACATAGATATTGAATAATGTGTATATTCATAATACTAAATAATTTTTGAAAAATTTTGTTATGAAGGAATTAATAGACCTGTAAGCTAAACTTGTTATTGGAACATTTACATTTATTGGTCCTTCATTTACACTCCTTATATCATTATTTTCAAGACAAATAGAAAGATCAACAATTGAGAATAAGGTACGCATTCAGGTACTTGTTTTATTGGATGGCGAAAGTAAAGCGCTCCTAAAACAACTATCTGAAAATAGAAAATTTATTAACCTTCTTAAACCAAAAAGGCAAGTTATACGGCTTTTTGGAGTACTATTACTTGCTTTAATATTGATAGGATTTTACTATTTTCAACACTCTCACTTTTGGCCATATAAATATGAATGGATCAGAATTACAACAATATTAGCAAGTGTCGCGTTATATTCATATAGTGTTTTAGTTCTATGGCAGGTATTTTGCATTATAATATCCGCTAAATTAAAGGAGGAAGAAGAAAACAAACAAAAGGGTACAACTACTTTACAAACTGAAAAAAAAATTAACCATGAATAGTTTCCAAATAACCGATGTAATCAGTGCAGATATTATTAAAGTTAACCCAAATTGGCAAATTGAACTGAAAGACAAAACTATAGTTACCGGGAATAGAATAAAGATACGGGGGATAGATATAATGAAGAATCAAAATATAATTATCTCCAGACTAAAAAAACTATTAATCGCAACAGATAAAGAAATTCACTTTAATTCTCCAGAATTGATTGATACCGATAATCTAAGCGACTCAATTGTATCATGTTCAATATATGTTTCTCAAACAAATATAACTTATTATTTCCCTGAATTTGTAGAAAAATATTAATGAAACTTAAAAGCTCCTTTAGTTATTTTTTATATATGATGGGCTTTATCTTAATACCATTTGCCTGTCTGCATCCAATTTTAGCAGTATAAAAAGCAATATGGTGAAGGTAAGTAAAGAAGATCCGCCATAACTAAGCCAAGGTAGTGTAATACCAATTACAGGTGCCAAACCAATTGTAACACAAATATTTACTGCCACATGAAAAAATATAATACTGGCCACACTATAAGCATACACCCGGCTAAAAGTGCTTCGCTGCCGCTCTGCAACAACAATTATTCGCAATATTATACTGAGATACAGTAACATTAAAGTTGTGCTGCCTACAAAGCCAAAGTTTTCGCCAACGGATGTAAATATAAAATCGGTATGTTGTTCAGGCACAAAATCGCCCTGGGTTTGCGTACCTTTTAAAAAACCTTTTCCTAAAAAACCACCTGAGCCAATCGCAATTTTAGATTGCTTTACATTGTAATTCTGCTGTTCGTTCTTTTTCTGTTTTGCCCTGGCTTCTTCTGGACTAAGCGTTTCTATAGCATTTTTATCTGCAAAAGGATTGTCAACACCCACCATGCTAAATATTCTGTTGGCCTGGTATGGTTTAAATACATGTTTAAAAGTAAGCGGCACAGCCACCCCTACAAATAAAGAACAGAAAGCCCAAATAACAATTACCCCAACCAATAACTGGTTGTTACGCTTTATTTGCCTGCGGTTAAAGTAAATAAACAACAACCCTAAAATGGCAAATGCAATCAACAATGTTTTAGTGCTAAATAATAAAGAAACTACCAGCAAGGCTGCCATTGCTACACCTGCTATAAGGTAAATGGGTGGCAAACCTTCTCTGTACATTGGTAATAAAAAGGAGAAATATACTAAAGCAAGCCCTGTTTCGCCCTGTAAAATTGATAGTACAGCGGGTGTAAATGCTATAGCGGCTGCTATTATTTGAGCTGTAGGCTTTTTAAAATCAGTTTCCTGCATACTCAGAAACTTAGCCACAGCCAACGAAGTAAAAATTTTGCATAATTCTACAGGTTGCAAATTCATAAAACCTAATGGAATCCAACTTTTAGATCCTTTTATTTCTTTGCCCAAAACAAATGTGGCCAATATAAGCATAATGCCAATGAAATAGCTAAGGTTGGCAGTTGCAGTAAAAAGCTTGCTATCTGTAAGCAATATAAATGTAGCCAGTACTAAGCAAGCAATAAAATAAAAAAACTGTTTGCTGTAATTTTTTTTAAACCCCAAAAAGCTTTGTACTACATCATCGCTGCTGCGGTATTCAACAGAAAAAATGCAGATTAACCCTACCAACACCAATATAACATATAGCAAAACCAACAGCCAATCTACGCCCTTACCTATTGATGGATTATTTTGTTGCATTTTTGATTAAAAGTTATTGGGTATTAATGGTATCGTTTATAACAGGTTTCTTTTTTTCTTTTGGTAAAATGCCTTCTACTCTATTTTTAGGCAATAAAGCTGCACTATCCTTTACAGGAACGCTTTTTTGAATAGCAGCTTTGTCACTTTTAATTCTATCCAACGCATCTTTTTCATCTTCTTCATCCATACCTAACGTGTCTTTTATTAATCGTATAAAGCCTTTTGCAATTAAATAGGCCGAATCTTTAGCATGGCGCAAAGAATCTTGTGTCCGTATGGCCGCATAAATTCTTTTAGGTATCAGGTTTAAATTAGAAAGTTGTTCAATTCTATCGAGCCGGGGTTTTTCGGTTATAGAATCTTTCAGGTATTTTTCTATCAGCAAACCTACTATTGGGGCAGCATAAGTACCACCAAAACGGCCACTATTTTCTACCACACACATAATAGCAATTGTTGGATTTTCTCTTGGTGCAAAGCCGCAAAAGAAAGCGTGGTTGGGCTGCTTTACTCCACGAAAGTAGTTTTCTACAGTACCTGTTTTGCCGCAAATATTTATACCGGGTACTTTTGCTGCTGCCCCTGTTCCTCTATCTACCACACCCTGCATACCATCATGCACTGCTTCAAAAATACTATCCGGTATATCAATGGCACTGTGTTTTTGGCGATACTGTTCCAAAATATTAAACTTATCGCCCCCTTCAATAGAATCTACCAGGTGTGGGGTAATATAGTAACCTTTATTGGCAATATAGGCCATTTCGTTTGCTACCTGCATGGGTGTTACATCTACCTCACCCTGCCCAATACTTACGGACCGGAAATTGCAAAAATTCCATTTTCCTTTGCCATATATTTTATCATATAACGCCGGACTTGGTATTAAGCCTCTCTTTTCTGAAGGCACATCTACACCAAGTCTTTTGCCAAGGCCAAACGCATTCATATACCGGCCCCATACAGCAAGGCTACTATCCTGGTTGGGATATTTAGAATTGGTGATTACCCGTTGCATTACATTGGCAAAATAGGTATTATCCGATATGGTAATTGCATTGCGCAAATCAAAAGTGCCAATATCTAAACACTTCATCGGACGTCCGCCGCCGCAACCATAAAATGCACCACTACAAGAAAATCTGGTATCTGTTGAAATAACCCCTTCGTGTAAGCCAATTAATGCCTGCAAGATTTTAAAAGTAGAACCCGGAGAATAAGTAGCCCCTACGGCACGGTTGAGTAGTGGCAAAGCCGGGTTGAGTAACAGCTCCTGAATATGCCTTTTTCTATCAGAACCAGTTAATATTTTGGGCTTAAAGGTTGGGCTGCTTACCATACATATAATGCCACCGGTTTTGGGATTAATTGCAACAATAGAACCTAATTTATTTTCCATTAGCTTTTCGCCTAATGTTTGCAACTCAATATCCAATGCAAGGTGCATGTTGCTACCTGCTACTGCCACAGTATCAAACTTGCCCTTTTCCAGCCGCTCGGTAAGGCGGTTTTTATTATCCCGTTTCCAGTATTCAATACCACGCTGCCCCATTAATACTTTCTCGTAAGTACGTTCAAGACCGGTTTTGCCTGCATAGTCGCCAATTTGGTAGCCTTCTTCTTTATGCTTTTTTAAAAAATTGGTGTCTACTTCAGATAAATAGCCTAAGATATTGCCACCGGCATCCGCTGGAAAACTTCTTACCGGGCGCTCCTGCAGGTAAAAGCCTGGAGCAAATTTATACATGGCTTCGTTGAGCATTGCCATTTTTTCATCACTGAGCAAACCATCAAAAACAGACGACCTGCTTCTGCCATTTTTAATAATAACTTCTACTACTTTTTTATTAAACTGGGCGGTATCTATTTGCAAAATTTTACACAACGAAAATGTATCTACACCTTTTAGTTTATTGGGTATAATCATTAAATCGTAGATGGTAGTGTTTTGTAAGATGGGCCTGCGTTTACGGTCATATACAATGCCCCTGTCGGGATAAATCACTTTACGGAATTTACCCTGGTCATCTGCCATAATTTTATACTTGCTGCTAAAAAGCTGCAGGTTCATCAATTGTAAAATAATGATTAAAAACATACCGGCAAATACCAGCATAATTACATTTTTACGGGATTGATTGAAGGCAGACATATTGAAAAATTCAAAAGTTTCCGCTAATTAGTGGCGGAGTTTTATGTTGTAACTATTATTGTTTAGTAGAAATGCAACCTACATTTTATAATAAAATCTTAGCAACAAAATCACCTATAAAAGCCGTGTTAATGCTGTATTGTAAAAAAATAAACGTACTATTTTAACAAACTTAAATGTTTCTTTTTTACATTAATGCTTGTTAAATTGTATTTGTTTTAAATTTTTGCTTACGGGAAAATAATAACTCCGTAATAAAAATCAATACTAAGCTAATAATGGTACTAAGTAAGGTTTTTACAATAAAATACCAGAAGTTACCAAACTCTAATGCTTCTAAAAAAAATAACCAGCCATGGTGTAGCAGACAAAGCAAACCTGCGTAAACAAAGTAAGGCATTTCGCCACCCATGCTACGGGCAGATGGTTCTTCATAGTTAGCATCTGCACCTTCCTGCGGTATTAATATATTGATTAAAAATGGCCTTACATAAGCAATTAATACACAGGCTGCAGAATGAAATCCCGGGCTATGCCTAAAGCTATCCAAAGTAAAGCCCAATGCAAATGCAAGTATCATTTGCAGGGTTCTGTTTAATTTAAAAGGCATCCAAAGTATAAACAGAAAATAAATATAGGGGGTTACCATTTGGTGCAGGTGTATTTTATCCAATACATAAAACTGCATCAGTATTAGCAGTATAAAACGAACAATATTTTTTAACAGCGTACTCATGTTTTCAACTGTACTAATATTTAATTATTGATTTTGCTTTTAGCTTTTTCCAGCAACTTATTAATTTCATCCCGGTGCAGGTTGTCAATGGCATACACATATTGCAGGTTATAAAAATTTGCGGCAGATTTTATTTTAATGATATAATTGTTGGTGCTTTTATCAGGTATTACTTCATCTATTGTACCTACCAGCAATCCATAAGGGAAAGTAGGTGTCATACCGCTGCTGAGCACCGTGTCTCCCTTAACCACTCTTGCACTTTTGCGAATATCTATCAGAGACAGGCGATTGGGTTCTTTACCATCCCATAATACCTGTCCGGCATCGCCTCCTTTTTTTAGCTTTACGCTTATTCTGCTATCCCTGTGCAGCATGCTCATTACTACAGAAAAATTTTCGCTTACATCAGTTACTATGCCTACTACACTGTTATTGGGGTCAATTACCCCTTCATCTTTACGCATTTGCTGTTTAGTACCCCTGCTTATTACAATAAAATTATTTTGTGCAGTTACAGAGTTAGAAACCACTTT
>JBBQTZ010000198.1:0-9065 GCA_038234405.1 Chitinophagales bacterium | reverse complement strand
TTGTGTATTACAAATTTGATTTGTTTAAATGGTTTCCCTGGTCTCGGTCTGTGTTCTTGCCCCATCAAAATCGGAAGCGACAATTTGAGATGCACCCCTCCTAATTCTGAATGAATAGGTAGTTGCTGCTTTACTAAGCATTTATTATAAAATTACTTTTAACTGCAAAATCCGGGTAAAACGTAATTACCGCATGTAAGCTTCGCCACCCCTTACTGCAACTACTTTACAACTTGTAACCCTGGATAAATTGGTATCCAGTTATAAATTTCTTCCTTCATCAATTTTACTGATGATGTGTTTGGTTTCAATAGAGTTTGCATAGCCTGCTTTATCATCCGGTATTACCACTCTTATAAAAGCACCCAGGCAGTTAATTGTTTTGCAATAAAATTCGTAATCTTAGGGATAAATTTATTCTATATGCACTATAAACCATTTTTGCCTGTAGCATTTGCTACCATTATTTTACTATCCTGTAACTCAAAAACCGACATGAAAAAAACCACTTACAACTGGCCTGCTGCTGTTGCTGCACCAATTGGTGAACAAAAAGCCTGGCAATCAATTGCCCATGGCGACACCATTACCGATAATTATTATTGGCTGAATGATTACTTTAAGCAAGGCGGTGATAGCAATAAAGTAGTTGCCTACCTGGAGGCTGAGAATAAATATTTTGATACCATGATGAGCGGTACCAAAACCCTGCAAGAAAAGCTCTACACAGAAATGAAGGCCAGAATAAAGGAAAAAGATGAATCTGTGCCAGTGTTTAAAAATGGCTATTTCTACTATACCCGTGTGGTGGAAGGCAAAGATTATTTTGTGTATTGTCGCAAAAAAGAAACGCTTACTGCAAAAGAAGAAATTTTGCTGGATGTAAATGCTATGGCAGAAGGGCATAATTATTTTTCTGCCACCGGTTTTTCGGTAAGCATGGATAATAATCTTTTGGCTTATGGTATAGATATGGTAAGCAGGAGACAATACACCATTTATATTAAAAATTTACAAACAGGCGAATTACTATCAGATGAAGTTATGAACACTGAGGGTGAAGCAGTATGGGCCAATGATAATAAAACTTTTTTTTATACCGCAAAAAATATTGTTACCCTGTTATCTGAAAAAATTAATAAGCATACCTTAGGTACCGCAACTGCTACAGATAAAACAGTGTACCAGGAAAAAGATCAAACGAATTATATTGGCGTTGAGAAAACAAAATCTGATCAGTATATTTTAATTACCTCTCAGGGCACGCTATCTTCCGAAATTAAATGGCTCAATGCCAATAAACCTGATGGCGAATTCACCGTATTTCAACCAAGAATAAAGGATGTTTTGTATGATGTAAACCATGCAGGCAACCAGTTTTATATCCGTACCAATCTAAATGCAAAAAACTTTAAAATTGTTACCTGTCCTGAAACAAAAACAGACACCGGCAACTGGAAAGATTACATAGCTCACAATACTGAAATACTAATACAAGGTTTTGATTTGTTCAAAAACTTTATCGCTGTTTCTGAAAGAAAAAATGGCCTCACGCAAATTCACCTGCTTAATAAAAATGACAACGCCAGTCATATTCTTGCATTTGATGAACCTGCTTATACTGCAAGCCTGTCTTATATTCCAGACTACAACACCGATGTAATGCGGTTTAACTATACCAGTCTTACTACGCCCAATAGTGTGTACGATTATAATATGGTTAGCAAAGAAAAAAAACTACTGAAGCAGCAGGAAGTTTTGGGTGGTTTTACTGTAAAAGACTACGTTACAGAGCGACTGCTAGCTACTGCAAAAGATGGTACCAAAGTGCCCATTTCTATAGTGTATAAAAAAGGGTTTGTAAAAGATGGTGGAGCGCCGTTATTACTATATGCTTACGGTAGTTATGGTATAAGTTCTGAAGCCGCTTTTAACAGTGCACGACTTAGCTTGCTCAACCGTGGTTTTGCATTTGCCATTGCACATATTCGTGGCGGACAAGAGATGGGACGCTCCTGGTACGAAGATGGTAAATTACTGAAGAAAAAAAATACGTTTACCGATTTTATAGATTGTGCAGACTATTTGCTTGCCAATAAATTCAGCAGTAAGGAGCATTTGTACATCAATGGTGGCAGTGCCGGTGGCTTGCTGATGGGTGCTGTGATAAATATGCGTCCAGAACTGTTTAATGGCGTAGTAGCTGCCGTACCTTTTGTAGATGTAATTACTACCATGAGCGATGCCTCTATACCACTTACCACTAATGAGTATGATGAGTGGGGAAACCCCGCCAATAAGGAAAGTTACTCCTACATGAAAAGTTATTCGCCGTATGATAATGTAGAAAAGAAAGCTTATCCAAATATGCTGGTAACCACCGGCCTCCACGATAGCCAGGTGCAATATTTTGAGCCAGCCAAATGGGTTGCTAAATTAAGAGAGTATAAAACAAATAAAAATGTTTTACTGCTGCATACCGATATGGAAGTGGGCCATGGCGGTGCAAGTGGACGCTTTAAATCTTTAAAAGATAAAGCACGGGATTTTGCATTCTTTTTAGCGTTGGAAGGCATAGTGGAATAGCAGTAACCAGTAAATAAAAATACCCCGTTAAAACACTTTAACGGGGTATTTTTTTAGTAGTAGTCCTTTGTACGGCCGTGGCTGTATTTTTAAAACCACTCATTATTTATAGGTGCATTTCAAATTGTTGCAGCCCTTAGTGTTTGGTGGCGACACCAGCCACGGGCAAGCCTTGAATATGCGTCCTCATCCACACAAATCGGGAACGATCATTTGAAATGTATCCTCATTTATTCAATTCAAAATTGAAAATAAAAGGTGTTGTAAATTTATAAGTAAAATAGCAATCAAATATGGCAAACCTTATCAATAAAATAAAAGTAACTGCTTTAAAAGAATTTTTAAATGCTGTAGAAAAACTATCAATTTAAAACTGTCAATTGAAAACTATCAATTGAAGACAGGTAATTGCTTAGATTGAAATTTTTAAGTAACGATGTTGTTGTAGAAATGAAAGCTTTTGAAAAAAAATAGGAAAATCGAAATCCTGTTACAATTGCAGATAGTTAAATTGTACATAGTGTAAAATCAATTGGAAAGAATCGAAATGCAAGCGTATAAAAAATGCTGCATTGACAGTTGTGTTTGCATAAGATATGCAGATCATTTTAAAATATCAACCTTGCTAATTTGTATAAAAGAAATCTGGGTTTACTGTAAAGGCCCGCATATTTTTAATGCAATAAAAATTAACCCCTTTTACTTACCACATCAATAGCCCCGTAAGTATCCATTTTATAATCAAGTTATTCAATTAGTCCTATATTCTGTAATTTTACACCAGTAAAGTAGCTTACTAAACTAAAACGATTCATTATGCCAGGTTACGTAAAATCACATATAGAACATGGGATAAATACCATTGAATTTTTTCATCCGCAAAGCAACTCTTTGCCATCAAAACTGCTGGATAAGCTGGCACAGGAAATTCATTTTGCCGGTAATCATCCGGAAACTACAATAATTATTTTAAAAAGCTGTGGTGATAAAGCCTTTTGTGCCGGCGCTTCATTTGATGAGTTGATCACCATTAAAAATGAAACGGAGGGATTGCAATTTTTTAGTGGCTTTGCCCATGTTATTAATGCTATGCGTAAATGCCCTAAAATGATTATTGGCAGAATACACGGTCGCTGTGTTGGTGGTGGCGTGGGCCTTGCTGCGGCAGTTGATTATGCTATTGCAGTGCAGGGAGCAGATGTAAAACTGAGCGAACTCTCAATGGGTATTGGCCCCTTTGTAGTAGGGCCTGCAATAGAGCGTAAAATTGGCAATGCTGCATTCAGCACCCTTGCTTTAGATGCTGGCAAGTGGCGCAACAGCGATTGGGCAAAAAGAAACAACCTTTATGCAGAAGTGTACGACACAGTAGAAAATATGGAGGAGGCAATCTTTCAACTTTCTAATAGTTTAGCCCATAGCAGTGCCGGGGCAATGGCTGAAACAAAAAAAATGTTGTGGCATGGAACAGAGCATTGGGATCATTTGTTAAAAGAAAGAGCTGCCATTAGTGGCCGCCTTGTACTAAGCGATTTTACCCGTCATGCTATCGAAAAATTTAAACAAAGCAAAAAAAATATTGGATCCAATTAATTGCTATTCCGTAACCGCACTCAAATCAATTTGCGATGAACTAGCTGCAAATGATGCAGATTTATTGGCCATTATTGAGCAGTACGGCTATCCACCTGCGTGGACTAGAAAACCTACTTTTGAAACGCTGATACACATTATTTTAGAGCAGCAGGTTTCGCTTGCTTCGGCAATGGCAGCCATGCAAAAACTAAAAGAAAAACTGCAAACCATTACTCCCGCTGCATTGGTTTTACTCACAGATGCTGAACTAAAAGCTTGTTATTTTAGCCGGCAAAAAATAGGATATGCCAGGCACCTGGCACAAAGTATTATTAGCGGTGGGCTGCAGTTGCATAAACTTAACAGCGCATCTAATGAAAACGCAAAAACCGAACTTAAAAAAATTAAAGGTATTGGCGAGTGGACAAGTGATGTATTTTTAATGATGGCTCTGCAACGAGCTGATCTTTTTCCTGTAGGCGATATTGCGCTGGTAAACAGTATTAAAAAAGTAAAAAATTTACCCAAACATACAAGCAAAGAAGCCATATTAGCACTTGCTGAACAATGGAAACCCTATAGAACCATAGCAGCCTTTCTGCTCTGGCATGCTTATTTAAGCAAACGAAATGGTTGATGTTAGCACTGCAACCCTATCTTTGGCGCAACAACCTCTAATACGGCATGAACAACGATATATTAATCAGTAATCTTACCAACCCTACGCTGTTATTTTTTTTACTAGGTGTACTGGCCGCAGTGGTAAAAAGCGATTTAAGTATTCCTGAATCAACCTCCAAGTTTCTTTCTTTGTATTTATTATTTTCCATTGGCTTTAAGGGCGGACAAGAGCTGCAACATAGCGGACTTACAACCGAAATTTTAATTACCCTTGCACTCGCAATTGCCTTTGCCTGCCTTGTACCATTCTACTGTTTTTTTATTCTCAAAACAAAGCTAAGTATATCAGATTCGGGCGCCGTTGCTGCCGCTTATGGCTCCGTAAGTGCCGTTACTTTTATATCTGCTACTTCCTTTTTAGAGGTAGCCAATACAACTTATGGTGGCCACATGGTAGCAGCCATGGCATTAATGGAAGCCCCGGCCATTATCATTGGCGTAATGCTTATGCGCCGGTACGATAAAGACAACAAGCAAAAAAATGGCATCGGCCATATTGTTAAAGAGTCATTTACCAACGGCTCTGTACTCATGATTTTGGGTAGCCTTGTAATTGGTATTATTGCAGATAGCAAACAGGCAGAAGGCATCAAGCCATTTACCTCCGATATCTTTAAAGGATTTTTGGCCGTGTTTTTATTAGAGATGGGAATACTGGCCGCCAAACGCTTTAAAGCTTTTAAAAATTACGGTTGGTTTGTTACCCTTTTTGCATTAATTATTCCACCCATTAATGGATGCCTTGCGGTAATTGTTACCCACTTTTTTCATATTGAAACGGGCAACCGGTTTTTACTGGCCATATTGGTATCAAGCGCTTCTTATATTGCAGTACCGGCAGCCATGCGGTTGGCAGCGCCCAAGGCAGATCCCGGCCTATACATTCCTATGGCATTAGGGGTAACCTTCCCCTTCAATATCACTATTGGTATGCCCTTGTATTGGGGGCTGATACAATGGTTGTAAATACAAAATAATATTTTTGGGCTATGGGCTTTTTAGCTACCCGTAGCATTTGTTCCAGCTATCCGCTACAAGTCCGGCACAGAAGCCTGTGCACAATGCTTCACCGTGCTTTCCACTCCTATCTGGCATCCATTCGGCAGTTGAATAAATATGTACCCATCTTATTTATAATTGCGTTTTAGATAACAATGATTTTTTTTTACCGTATTTAACTTCTTAAGCCAATTGTAAGATTAGCCTAACCTTTTTTGTTGGGTTAAGGTAGGCGCAAGGGCTCCCCACCTGTTGCCACCGTTACTAATGCCAGGGGTTAAGTAATAAAAGTAAATTATCATACTATAAAAATAAAAAGGAGGAGTACAAAATATAAGTTCATTTACAAGCAGGGCGTTTACAGAATTAGATAACCAGCATTTAAATTATCTTCACTGTAACCCCGTAACCGCAGGGTTTGTAACTGAGCCATGGCATTGGATCGTATAGTAGTGCGATTGATTATTTTATAGAAAAAAAAGGGCTGCCGGATATTATTATTTTGGATGTTTTTTACGATCGGAAAGTAGTAACAGGAAATACAATGGACAGAATCCTGCGCCTGTGTGGGGAATGTTACTACAAGTATTGTAATTGCTTGAGCTGTTAATAAAAAAGCCACCAGAAAAACTGGTGGCATCCTGGCTGCACTGCCAGGCAGATTATTTTTTGGACTTACCGGTTAATTAAATTTTACCGGAGCTGCCCATGACTGATCTGTAGATTGCATGAATACCTCCTTTTTATTTGATGAAGTATAAAAGTACGTAAATCAGTCGATTTTGCGGCAATAAAAAAGAAAAAAATCAGCGCTTTTAAAATTTTTAACGAGTTGATTAAATGGGCGTTTGTAGTATGATTTTTTTGCAGGAAAAGAAGAAAAATTTGTTTTGATACTATTAGTCATCCGCAGGAATCTGACCTGTGTCTATCTTGTTACTACTGGTTTGTGATGCGGTTGAAAACCGCTTGTATTTGTAGACAGCAGCAACCAACCTACGATTGAAAACTGCCGCCAATTAAGGGAGTAATAATTATTTATAAACTACTTATCAGTTTTTCAAATGGTCTGGTAGTAACAAGTCTTTCCTGATTATTCATTATACTTATAAAAGACAGTAAATAGTGATTAAAATATTTTTCAATTTCTTCTTTTTTTCTATAGTCTGATAAAATAAAATACAAATAAGAACCTTTACAGGTTTTACAATTACGTGGGTACAGCAGTAATGGTTGGGATGCATCCCATAACAAATTATATACAAATAGGTGTTTTAAGTAATCATCCTGGGGATTATCTCTCATAAATTAGTTAAGATCAGGTTGTTAATAAATGATGTAAACTATTGAAACTAAAATAAATTTCTTCGCAGCAACGTCTTTCGATGGTTTTATGCACAGGCTAAAGGACGTTATGTTATTATAATGAAATGTTGAATTTTAGTTCTCCCTGCAACATCCCTTTCAATGGCCTTGTCTACAGGCCAAAAGACAATGAACAATAATAAAGAATTGTTCTTTTACAGTACGCAAAATCACTACCTAAAACACACTCAATAAAAATAACTTCCACCAAAAAAACATTAATTCACTTTATAACTCCCAAAGCCTTTACACTCAAATCACCTTTAACCCCAACTCCTTCAAATATTCATTGTGTTTATCCGTATTCACTTTAATACTCTCATTGATTGAAGTAAGTTTTGTATTCACCGCTGCTAAATCAATTTGTACCTCGTCTAATGATGTGCTAACGTATCTTGAGATGTTTAGATTGTAGCCGTTCTTTTCAATTTCTTCCATAGAAACTTTGCGGGAATAACGCTCTGTATCATTGCGGAATTGGTAGGTGCTTACAATTTTTTGAATGTCGTTCGGTTCGCCTTCTGTGCCTTCTCTTAACGTGTTTTGTCGTTTCCCTTTTGCGTAATGCACGCTGGCATTATTAAACAAAACATCGTCGTGCTTTTTACATTTTTTTAATACCAAAATACAAACCGGGATACCAGTGGAGTAGAACAGATTGGAGGGCAAACCAATGACGGTGTCGATGTGATTGTCTTTTAACAATTTGGTACGGATTCTTTCTTCTGCACCGCCACGAAATAAAACGCCGTGTGGTAAGATGATGGCCATTGTTCCTTCTCTGCCTAAGAAATGAAAGCCGTGTAATAAAAAGGCAAAGTCGGCTGCCGATTTGGGGGCTAAACCATAGCTTTTAAACCGAAAGTCTTCAGCCATTGTATCATTGGGTTCCCAACGTAAACTAAAAGGAGGATTGCACACCACCGCATCAAATATTATCTTTTTTGCCGGGTTCATTTCATTAAATAAATGCCATTGGTTGAGCAAGGTATCTCCGTGAAAAATCTCAAACTCGGTGTCTTTCATGCCGTGCAGGAGCATGTTCATCCGGGCAAGGTTGTAGGTAGTAATGTTTTTTTCCTGACCGTAGATTTTGCCAATATTACCCCCATTCTTTTTTATCCGGGTTCTCACATTTAATAACAATGAGCCGGAACCAGAGGTAATATCCAACACCTTCTCCAGTTTGTTTTTTAGCCCGGTGGTTGGGTCCTGACTGTCTAAAGTAACAATCATAGAAAGGATGGTGGAGATTTGTTGGGGCGTATAAAACTCGCCTGCTTTTTTACCCGAACCTGCTGCAAATTCTCCAATCAAATATTCGTAGGCATCACCCAATGTATCAGAATCAGCAGAAAAATCTGCTATGCCCTCTGCAATTTTTTGAATGATGCTGCAGAGCTTTTTATTTCGTTCATCGGATGTTTTCCCGAGTTTTTCAGAATTCAAATTGATCTCTGAAAACAAACCCTGGAAAGCACTTTCAAAAGATTCGTTTTCAATGTATCGGAAACCAGCCTCCAGGGTTACCAGCAATTCTTTATTTTGAGTTCTTGCCAGTTCTGTTATATTGCTCCACAGGTGATTTGGCTCAATTACATAATGCACTTTTCTACGCATTTGTTTTTCAAAGTCGCCTACTTCCGTTGGATTTTCCTGATACCAAATCTCCAAAGCTGTATTCACTTTGAGTTTAGACAGTACGTCTTCCGCAATAATATCCGGGTAATCTTTCCCTAATTCCTTTTTTGCAGACTCTTCGTAGTTGTAAGATAAATACCGAAGAAAGAGAAACGAAAGCATATAATCACGAAAATCATCTGCATTCATTGCTCCACGTAAGTCATCTGCTATGTTCC
>JBBQTZ010000197.1:0-9110 GCA_038234405.1 Chitinophagales bacterium | reverse complement strand
GCGTACGTGTTCCGCACCCGTTTGCCGGTCGCCGGCAGTATTGCTACCCCGCTGCCCCTCGACTTGCATGTATTAAGCCTGCCGCTAGCGTTCATCCTGAGCCAGGATCAAACTCTCCATTGTAAATGAGTTGTTTGAACTTGACTAATGTAATTTCAAAAGAAATCAATTTGTCTTATTCTACTATAATATCTATGCAAAAATTTACCCGTTTTGCGCTATTGTTTCCAATCTTTCAAAGAACTTTAATGGCCTTTAAACCACCCCCATTTTTTATTTGGGAGTGCAAATGTAAAAGCCTTTTTATTATAACCCAAATTTAATTTTAAAAAAATCTTTTACAACTTCTTTTATCTAAACCTGAACCCTTTTTGTTAATGAACTTACCCGATTTTTTTTCGGATGGCGAAGGTAAGCCCTTGATAACTAATAAACTAATTTTTTGAAAAGTTTTTACCGGAATAATTTAAAACAACTGACATCTACTATAGATACCAACCTGGTTGACGAAGAAATATACTAAACAAAGGGAAGTTTAAATTTCGTATAGAGTGCCAGGTATTCTTTGTTGATGAAGACATGTGCTAAACAAGGTGATTTAAAATGATTTATTTATCAAGATGGAAATGAAAAAAGTAAGCTAATGCCTATAAGTAAAGTAAATCCGGCGAAGAACTCCAATAAAATTTTGTAACCTTTTAACGACAAGCTAATAATTAACAATGGCACACATCATATAATTAAAACCCTATTGTAGCTATTTTCTGAATTACTCGAAGAAATAACCATCTGTGCAAAAATTTAAAAAACGCCTCTATAATTACAGACAACAGTATAAAGTTCTACCAAGATAAAAAATCCAATAATTAACATTTTTTTACTTTTTTTAGCCTTTTAAAAAAGTAAAAAGCAAAAAAAGCAGGTACAAATGTTTTTCAAGTATTAGTTTTGGTAAATTGATTTTATGGAAATATTTCTAGTCAAAGCATCAAGAATAGTTTTTCTGTAAAAGTTTTGTTTAGATAAGGTTAAATTAAAGGATATAATTGAAAAGTCTTTAAGTTTTACACATGAATAAAATAAACATTCAGCACCTGCAAGCTATACTTCTGTTGATTATTTTCAACCTGCAATATTATTTTGCTACTGCTCAATGGTATGATCCGGAAAAAGTAAATTCAAAAGCATCAGAAATGTATAACAAAGCTTATGAAGCTGCTCAACAAGAAAATTATACCGATGCAATGAAATATGTTGCATCTGCTATAAAATTTGATGCAAAATTTGTAGATGCCTATCTTACCCGTGCTGGTATTTATGCCAACATGAAAAAATACGATTCTTCTGTTATTGATTTTGAGAAAGGAATAACATTAGATAGTATATATGCAGCTACTTATTACCTGCCCTACTCAATTTCACTGGCTGGCGTTGGCCAATTTGAAAAGGCTTTAATCACTGTCAATCAATTTTTACAAAATAAGACACTCAACGAAAGAAGTTTAAAGGCAGGCCGTTACAGACAGGCTGTGTATCAATTTGCCGTTGAATATGAAAAAATGCATCCTTCAAAAGACTATATTTTTGCTCCTGAAAATTTAGGTGATAGTATCAATACAATTTATGGAGAATATTATCCATCCATCACTATTGATGGCAAAAATCTCATTTTTACAAGGCGCATTAATAGTGATGAAGATTTTTATGAAAGTACTTTAGAAAATGGTATCTGGCAAAAAGCTTTACCACTCTCTGGTATGGTAAATACAAACCTCAACGAGGGCGCACAAAATATTTCGCAAGATGGGGAATGGATAATTTTTGCCGGATGTAATTATCCGGAAGGCCAGGGTAGTTGTGATCTTTACATTTCTTATAAAACATTAAAAGGCTGGTCAGAACCTGGCAATCTTGGGCCTGTTATTAACACTGATTTTTGGGAATCATCTCCTTCCCTTTCTCCAGACAAAAGGGATCTATATTTTAGCAGCGATAAGCCAGGTGGTTATGGAGGCAGAGATATTTGGGTTTCTCATCGCACTGGTAGCAAATGGAGCAGGCCCGAAAATTTAGGCCCTGAAATTAACACTAGTGGTAATGAAAGTTCTGCTTTTATGTATGCAGATAATCAGACACTTTTCTTCAATAGCAATGGACACCCTGGCTATGGGCAAACAGATATATTTTTTTCAAAAAAACAAGCTGATAGTACCTGGGATGTGCCAATAAATCTTGGATATCCTGTTAATACCATTAATGATGAGGGATCATTAATAGTAGCACCAGATGGAAAAACAGCCTATTATGCAAGCGATCCTTCAGATAGCAAGGGTGCGTTGGATTTATATAGCTTTCAATTAAGAAAAGATATAAGACCGCCAAAAACACTGTGGGTAAGAGGAAAAGTTTATGATAGCAAAACCCTGATTGGGTTACCTAGTTCGGTTGAACTGACCAATACAAAAAACCAGGTGCTACTGAGCAAAGTACAAACAGATGAACAAGGCAATTATTTAACCACCTTGCCCATTGGCAATAACTACGCATTTAACGTAAATAGACAGGGTTATCTCTTTTATTCTGAAAATTATGAGCTTACTGATAGCAATTTAGATTCAGTATTTCATGTAGATATACCACTTCAACCAATTGAAAAAGGCGCAGTCATTATCTTAAAAAACATCTTTTTTGATACCAGGATGACTGAATTAAAGCCTGCATCAATTACAGAGTTGAATAAGGTTCTGCAATTAATGCTTGATAATCCAACTTTAAAAATTTTAATTACAGGGCATACCGATAATATTGGTAAGGCTCAAGATAATTTTACACTTTCCAATGGCCGGGCACTTGCCGTAATTAACTATTTATTAGCCAGTAAAAAAATCGAAAAAAATCGACTTCAGTTTAAGGGATTGGGAGCCACAAAACCTATAGAAAACAATGATACGGAGCAGGGGCGGTCAATTAACCGGCGAACCGAGTTAAGTGTTATAGGTATTGATAATTTAAAATAAAAAGTGTTTTTTTACTATTGTAAACTATAACATAGAGTATATAAATTTGTGGCTGATAGTGGTTACAAAATGTACCAATAGCAACGTATGGCAGCTTTAACAGGGGTTTTATTAACTTTATTGTAAGGCAATTTACAATGCACTTTTTACAAATTTTTCTTGAAAATAATTCCCAAATTCTTTTATCAGATAAAACTTACTTTCATCTATAAAATATAATATTCCATTAATGGAAAATGACTTGCTGTTTCAAATTGCACTAACATTGGTTCCTACTATTGGCGATGTACACGCCAAAGCACTAGTAAACATATTTGGCAATGCCGAATCTATATTTAAAGCAAAAAGAAAAGATTTAGAAAACCTGGAAGGAATAGGAACGGTTAGAGCAAATAGTATAAAAGCATTTACAGATTTTACAAGTAGTGAAGAGGAAATAAAGTTTATTACTCAATATAAAATATCGCCACTCTTTATAAACAATCCGGATTATCCACAGAGGCTATTAAATTGTTATGACAGCCCCACATTATTATACTACCGTGGAAATGCTGATTTAAACCAATCTAAAATAATTGCCATAGTTGGCACACGCAACAATACCGAATATGGAAAATCTGTGTGTGAAAAATTTGTAGAAGATTGCCAAAAAGAAAATATTGTTATTGTTAGCGGGCTTGCTTTTGGCATAGATACAATTGCACATAAAGCTGCCTTAAAAAATCAGCTTTCAACTGTAGGTGTTTTGGCGCATGGGCTCGATAGAATGTATCCGGCACAAAATAAAACATTAGCCAGGCAAATGGTAGAACAAGGAGGGCTTCTTACAGAATTTATAAGTAAAACCAATCCGGATAAACAGAATTTTCCGAAGAGAAACAGAATAGTTGCAGGCATATCTGATGCTGTTATTGTAATAGAAACGGGTAAAAAAGGAGGGTCTTTAATTACAGCAGAACTTGGTAACAGCTATAACAAAGATGTATTTGCAATACCAGGCAGGGTAACAGACGCCAAAAGTGAAGGCTGTAATTATTTGATTAAAACTAACAAAGCATCTTTAATAAATAGTGCCGAAGATTTACTGGAAATGATGAACTGGAAACCAATAGCCAAACAGGAAAGAGCTAAACAAAGGCAATTGTTTATTGAACTAACTCCAGATGAAAAAACTATTATTGATATTCTTCAACTTCAACCGCAAGCCAATATAGACGAACTCTACTTTAAATCTGGCTTAAGCAGCAGTGCTGTAGCATCTGCACTACTTATGCTTGAAATGCAAAATGTAGTAGCAAGTTTACCTGGTAAAATTTATAAAATAATTTAATCCCTATTGTAATTATTAGCAGGATAATGCGAATGCAAAAATTTAATAGTTCAACTCAAATTTTGTATTTGAAAATATGAAGTAAATAAAGCAAAACGAATTTAGAAATAAAGCAAATTTAAAATTAGTGTAAAACAATAGCCCACCAAAAGGTGGGCTATTATTATATCTTGATATAAATAAGATTATTTTAGTTACTTCCTTTAACTATTGGCATAGTTTTAATTTCAGTACCTACCTGAACTTTTAACAGGTAGCTACCACTTGCTAGTTTTGCCATATCCAATGGTTTGATATTAACACCCTTAAAACCTTGCAACTGGCTAATCATAATTTGCTTGCCACTTGCATCCAAAATAGATAAAATTACATCTGTGTCTTTTTCAAGTTCAAAATTTACATTAGCTATTTGCTTTATTGGGTTTGGATAAACACCAAATGCTAAACCCTTACTACCTAAACGAACACTTTTTATTTCAGTAACAACAGATTTACCATCTTTATCAATCTGCTTTATACGAAAATAAATAATACCTGAATTTCTAATAGTTGATAAATTATCCTGTGTAAATGAATAGTTATTGGTACTACTTCCATTATTTTTAGCTGCAAGAGTAGCTACTTTTTGAAAATCTACACCATTACTACTTCTTAAAATTTCATATTTATCAGTATTGGCATCTTCACTTTCAACAGACCAGTTTAAAATTGCCGAATTGTTATTTTTTGTTACTGTGAAACCCAAAAATTTAACTGGCAAAACTGCATTCTGCAGTGATACAAATTGCTCAGCAGTACCCGCATTATTAACAGCACCAGCACCATAAAATGGCATAGCATAGTCAGTTACATCACCAATACCTTGATTAAATTGAAAATACCAAGTCATTTGAAAATTGGGACCACCATCAACATTCGACAAATCATTTAACTGCATAAAGGGAAAATATGTATTTGACGGAAAAGTAAAAGTAGCTACAGGATTATCAATGTTTGCAGTAAATGTGGTAGGTATATCTGCACTTAAATCAGGTAACATTATATAATTGTAATATGCCCTTCCAGAAATAATGTAAGGACTAGTTGTAAGAAAAAATTTAACGTTAGCAATGGTAGTTGCTTTTGTAATACTTGCATCAGTAGGATTTGTACCACCAATAAGCGTTTGATCGGGAATACTTATAGCAATATTAACATTACCAACTTGTGCGCTAGTAGTAACTGATGGCTTTGCAACAACTTCAACTGCTAATGGATTACTGGTTTTCCTAAGAGAACCTGAAACAGTTATTTGTGCGTACGTAATACTAACAAATATAGTTAGTAAAAATATTGAGCTTAAAAATTTTTTCATGTTGTGTAAATTATTCAATTATAAATTAGGTGTCTTAATCTCTAAAAAGCTGCTTGTGGTACTACAATTACTTTGTCTCCTAACACAGAAATATTGAGAAGTATATTTTCGTCATTTTGCGAACCTGCATATCTAACAACACCATTCATATTGTAATCAGTCAAAAAATAACCGGGCAATACAGCTACTTTACTGCCTGACAATGGCGCCCCATTTAATAAAACAGATTCATCGTTTAGAGATCCTGCATATCTAACAGTTCCGTTGGTATTTCCATTTCCAGCCCATAACATAAAATTTGTAGTGGTTGTAGCTGTACCATATCTATTAGTCATTGCAGTACTTGAACCGGGAGCCAAAGCCTGTGCCAATCCTGTACTGAAATTATATGGCGTATTAGTTACCTTTAACAATCCCAATGAAGCTGCACTTCTTACACCTAAATGGTTCCTATGCTTTATTGATACGAAATAACTACCAGAGGCATTACCTGCAAGATTAACAGGTGATACACCATCGGTGTCAACGATATCACCATCTTTTTGTAATAGCACTGCTCTTTGTGTAACTACTACGTTGTCACTTGTTCTATGGAGTTGTACTAAAACCCAATCAACTATTGCATTGTCATTTGCAGCGGCTAAAGAACCAACCACAGTGTTGGGTGAAGTTTCTCCTCCTCCACTACCCCTCAAAAGAGTAGTAATTAAACTGCTACCTGAAGTTGTAGAATATGGCTCAGTTAACGGTATTAAATTTGCCAAACGCAATGCATCTGACATTACATTCAATGTAGTGTTATATGATCCTTGTAAAAATATTTTCGGACTAACTAACAACGGACTTAATACCGGCCTTGTTCCTACGGCGAAAATACCGGTTGTAGTAATATTTGATCTTGTGTAAGTATATGGATTTGCCCCTACAGCCATTCCAGTTTGAGTATTTAACAAATCCCAACCAACGCTTGCAGCAGGAGCAGTTAAATAATTGGATAAACCGCCTCTATTTCTATCAAAACCAGGTAATTCGTCTGCTGTATTCCAGGTAGCTGTAACGCTTAGGATACTACCACCAGCAACAGCCTCGCTTATATCCCAGCTATTGTTTATTGTTTCCTTTGTATAAGCTGTTCCGGTTGCACCTCCAGATAATACATTAGCAAAAGATCTTGCACCTATATTATCGGCAGTTCCGCTGTTTCCGATAGCTACCGGATCGTATGATGTAGTAGAATTACCTATTGGGAAATTGAAAGCCGTGGCGCCTAATGCAGCTTTAACAAGGCGTCCCGTTCCGTTTGTTACAACAAACCTTGAACTTGTTGCGCCTGTGATAGTACCGGTACTGCCAATTGTTAAAGTATTGTTTCCGGCAATAATATCGCCATTTGTAAACAATAAATCTCCACTCACTCTCGAATTACCGGTAAGTGTAACGTTTGAGGTATTGTCAACTTCTAAATTAGGGACATTGAAGCCACCTAAATTTATGTTTTGGTTACCTGTACCTTTTAAAATCACTTTACCAGTACCTAAGATGTCAGTATTACTTGTAACGTCTCCCTGTACTGTTACTGTAGCTCCCGATTGTATGGTAAACGTTGCCTGGTCAATAAACAATTGAGCAGATGCAACATTGCAGCCTAGGCATATAGTGCCTAATAATAAAAAATGTAGTTTTTTGAGCCTCATTTAGCAAATTTTTAATAATTAAAAAATAACGTGTTAAAAGTACATAATAATAGGAAATATCCAAATCAAATTTAAAACTATTATAAATAAATTTAGTGAACGGTTGGTTGGCTTTAGTAAATGGCGGGATAATGAATGAAAGTTAAAATTAAGAAAACTATTTTATAAAGCAATACCCTAAATAGGGTATATTTTAGAAAAAGGAATTAAAACTGTTTGATAATATCGAATCAATTCACCGAAATTTGCTCACAACTAACTTTTTAACATGGCACTAGAAATAAAGGTACCCTCGGTAGGTGAAAGTATTACAGAGGTAACATTGGCTAAATGGACAAAAAAAGATGGAGATTGGGTAGAAAGAGATGAGACGATTGCAGAATTAGAAAGTGAAAAAGCAACTTTTGAAATAAATGCCGAACAGGCAGGTATTTTACGAATAGTAGCCCAGGAAGGTGATACATTAAAGATTGGTGATACTGCGTGCAGTATTGATACAAGTGCAGTAAAACCTATCTCAGAAGTGAGTGGTGCTGTTAAAAAAGAAGATTCAAAGACAGCCGAAAAAATAGCTGCTCCGGTTGAAGCCAACAATATAAATGCTACCCCCGTGGCGGCTGCAATCATTGCTGATAAAAAAGTTGATCCGGCAACAGTAACTCCTTCTGGCAGTAATGGCAAAATTTTTAAGCAAGATGTAATAGATGCCCTTAATAACCCGGGGCGAAAACCTGGTGTGCCTATAAACAGTCGTACTACAAGGGCAGAAAAAATGAGTGCTCTTAGAAAAACAATTAGCCGAAGACTGGTAGAAGCTAAAAATACTACTGCTATGCTTACTACTTTTAATGAGGTAGATATGAGCGCTATTATGGATATAAGAGCAAAGAATAAAGATAAATTTAAAGAGCAACACGGTGTAAATCTTGGTTTCATGAGCTTTTTTACAAAGGCGTGTTGCTTTGCCTTGCAAGAATGGCCATCAGTAAACGCAATGATAGATGGCGACCAAATAGTTTTTAATGAATTTTGTGATATTTCCATAGCAGTTTCTGCACCAAAAGGGCTTGTAGTACCTGTAATAAGAAATGCGGAAAGTATGAGCATGGCAGATATTGAGAAAAAGGTAGTTGAACTTGCAACAAAAGCAAAAGCAAATAAATTAACGATTGAAGAAATGACTGGTGGTACTTTTACACTCACTAATGGGGGCACATTTGGTTCTATGATGAGTACGCCCATTATAAATATTCCTCAAAGTGCCATCCTTGGTATGCATAAAATTCAGGATAGACCAATGGCCATTAACGGACAGGTAGTAATAAGACCGATGATGTACCTGGCACTGAGCTATGATCATAGAATAATTGATGGAAGAGAATCTGTAAGCTTTTTGGTAAGAGTGAAGGAATTACTGGAAAATCCATCGTTACTTTTGTTTGGTAAAGATCCCGTAAAAAGTTTATTAGAAATTTAAACTATAAAAACATAAACTGAATCTCAATCATACGGCTGGCCTTGCATCCAGCCGTTTATATTTTATTCATGAGCCGTTTTCATTCTTACATTAACACTGCAGAAAAAATAATTAATGAATACAAAGGAGAGCAGCCTTTTTCTGTATTTATAAAAATATTTTTTTCAAAAGATAAAAGGTATGGCGCTAACGACAGAAAGCAAATAAGTACTATTTGCTATCATTACTTTAGAGTAGG
>JBBQTZ010000196.1:0-9112 GCA_038234405.1 Chitinophagales bacterium | reverse complement strand
ACTTCATTTTTATGCGCTGCTTTTCGTTCAGGATTTTCCTGTTCCTGCTTTTCTTCCTGTACCAGTTTTTTCATTACCTGGCATTTGCCATGGCACTTTAATGCCGGCCTGGCTTTATTAATACAGTTTTTAGCAAAGGCCGCTGTATTGGCATAATAGCCAGCAATAACAAATGCCTTGCTGAAAGTTTGAGCAACAAAAGCTACAAGAAAAATAAGTGCAGTGATATGTTTGTATGTAATACTAATATTCAAATTGATACAAAACTATTTTAGTTGAATGAGTTAAATTATGATGCAAATCATAGCTCCTGCTATTCTTATTTTAGTTGGTAAAAAGTTTAAGGTACGCTGGTGTGTCGTAATCATCGCCGCCTTCCACATGTTTAATAAGATTTCCCTTTTCATCAAAAATAAAAGTAGCAGGAATACCAGGTACATTAAAAAGAACCGGTAAGTTTTCTGCCGGGTAAAAAACAGGCGTTGTCATTTTGTTATTTGTTTTAAATTTTACTGCAGTAGCAAATTCTTCATCTAAAGAAAGCATTACAAAAGCTGTTTTTGTTTTATCAACCTTACCATACAAACGCTCAATAGAAGGTATTTCTGCCCTGCATGGCGGACACCATCCGGCCCATAGATTTACAAATACTTTTCTGCCTTTAAAATCTGTCAGATTAAACGGCTTACCTTTTAAATCAACCATTTTAAAGTTGGGCAAGTTTACCATAGCCGAAGCATTACTTGCTATCGTATTGCCTGGAGTGCTTGTTTCTGCCGCCTGCTCCGCACTAGAGTTGTTACAACCATAAAAAGCAACAACAATCAGTACCAGGAACAAAATATTTTTTTTCATGTGTATCATTTTTAGTGCAAAAACCTTCTGTTGAATGTTTTTTTCATTTTGTTTATCCAGCTTAGCGTCAATTTGTATCTGCCTTTTTCAAAAGTGGATTTCGTTATGTTCTGCGCTAACACCTTCCAGGTTTTCTTTCCACCGATTGCGTTTTTATGTGCTGGAAAAGTTCAGGTGCAATATTTGTTTACGAATAAACTAATCTTTGGTTTAAATAAACCAAGTCACTCATAGCTGTTAGTTTCATTTATTAATTAATCTGCAAAGATCTTTTAGCAAGGTACCAATCAACCATTTCCAAATCACTATTCTTTCTTTCGGTCAATGCGGCTACCGTTTTAGGCGCAGGCACAATTACTTTTTCGCCGGGTTGCCAGTTAAGTGGCATGGCGCATTTGTTTGTATCTGATGTTTGCAGGGCTACTAAAGTTCTTTTAATCTCATCCATATTTCTGCCAACATTTAAGGGGTAATACATAATTAATCGAACCTTTCCTTCAGGGTCTATAATAAATACCGCCCTTACAGCAGCCGTTTCACTTTCGCCTGGTTGTAACATGCCGTACAATTTTGATACGCTCATGCTTATATCTGCTACAATTGGAAATTCAAATAATACACCGGTTTTTTCTTGTACTGCATTTACCCATGCTATATGAGAGTGGATACTGTCGATACTTAAACCCATCAACTTGGCATTGTGTGCTGCAAAAAAATTTTTTTCCAATGCAAAACCACTCATTTCAGTAGTACATACTGGTGTAAAATCTGCAGGATGCGAAAAAAATACTACCCAGCTTCCTTTGTTATAATCTGAAAATTTAAGATTGCCGGTTGTGGTTACCGCATCAAAATCCGGGGCCTGGTCGCCAATACGTGGCATTAGGTTCATTATTGTATTTTCCATTTTTTCTTTATTTAGATAACAAAAGTGATCTATTTACCATAAGCCTTTGGTAACATTCGTTACACTGGTGTAGGGTAACAAATAAAATTATCTTCTAAAATTCCGGTGCGATAAAATCTGGTTTTACTTAACTGGGGAAATTGCAGATATGCCGGATGATTTACCATGGGCAATACGTTTATGTGCATATTTTGATGCAACACAAATTAATTCCATTAATTGCAGCAGGTCTGCATATTCCCCTTGTGCATCAGTACAATAAGTTTCTGTCGCTTTATATGTAAATTTACAGCCGTTATTTGCCAATGCTTTCTTTTTCATATCAATTAATTACTTTTATAAAAAATACTTCTTTTACGATATTGTAGACACCCATTACCACCACAAACCAGGGAAATTTTTTTGTCAATTCTTCACCATTAATATATTTTGCTAAAAGTAACCGATTAAAATTCCTGTAATCGCAACGAATGCAGTGCCGGGTAAAAACTTACGGTTAATAACATAAAATATAGTATTGATAACAGAGAAACCATCGTGTGAAGCTGTTTTAAAACTTACCACCTTTTTCGATAATTGTTAAAAGTACATCCCACATGGGTAGTGCCCACAATAAACAACCAACTTGAATTATTCAGCCCCTGGTTAACACCCAGCAAATAAACCAGGATAGGTAGCTGTTAAGATTGAACCGCCGCCTCCTTTTAAACAAAGCAAAATCCCTCCAATACCGCCAGTAAAAGACCAGGTATATTCAACATTTTTAAATGTAGAATTACAAAGTTGTTGTGAGGAAAAAGGAATAATGGTAACAAAGGTTACATTGATGCAACTATCAAATATTTATCAGGGAAATAAAAGTAGCAGGCATTATTAAAGCCGTTTGCTTAAAGACTTATTCGAGTAAAATGCTGTTTCTTTTTTATTAAACACGTAAAGACGCAACAAGCAAGGTATAAAAATTATTCCCGGTTAAAAAAGAGCTATGTTTTTCTGTAACGTAAAGCCTTTAATTTTTAAGCCTTCTTTTTTTAATCATACCACCTCTTGTATCTTTTATACTACTCATGATTGTAAAAGCATCGGAGTCTATTTTTTCAATTTCGGCAGTAAGTTCACTTACCTCCAGCCTTGTTATTACGGAATAAATAATATCCATGGGAACTTTATTTTCGCCTTTGGCACCAAAACCATGCTTGCCCTGGTAAACGGTTACACCACGGCCAAGTTGCTTCGTAATCATTTGCCTTATTTCTTCGGATTTATGAGAGATAATAGTTACCCCGGTATATTCCTCAATACCCTCAATAATAAAGTCAACCATTTTAGAAGCAGACAGGTAAGTAAGAACGGAATATAAAGCAGTTTCAAAAGAAATCAGGTAAGCAACAACAGAAAAAATGAGAATATTAAAAATGAGGATGATGTCGCCAATGGTAAGCCGGAACTTTTTGCTTAGAAAAATTGCCAGTACTTCTGTTCCATCAATGACAGCACCGCCTCTTACCGCAAAGCCAATACCTGCCCCCAGAAAGAAGCCGCCGAAAACAGCCACCAGCAATTTATCATGGGTAATATCAGGGTAAGGGACTATAGCTGTACACAATGCGAGCCCTGCAATAGCTAAAGCAGTTTTTATAGCAAACTCCCTGCTTATTACTTTATACCCTAAAAATATAAAGGGGATATTGAGTACAATTAATAAAACAGGAAGTGTGAATGAAGTTAACTCTGCAATTAATAATGCGATACCGGTTGCGCCGCCATCAATAAACTTGTTGGGCAACAAAAAACTTTTTAATCCAAAGCCTGCAGACAATATTCCGCAGATAATTAAAAAGCTGTCGATAAAGAATCTTCTGATACTTAATTTAAGTTGATACGCCTGCTTTGCCGTTCCATATTTTGAGTATGAAGGAGCATTAACTCCATCTTTTCTTTTTTTTCTTTGAAAGAATTTTTGAACAACTATTTGTGTAAAGAAGTTACTCATTATTGGTATTTTAGATTAACGAGATAGATTTATTATACAAACCTTCTACTTCTTTTAACGCCTGTGCTATCCAGGCAGCAGTTGTACACGTAATTTTTTCTTTTTCAATTATTTTAAAAAAATCACCATTCGTTGTAAACCGGTAAAAGCTCAAGGTCTCCGTCAAACTAATATCCAACATTATCCGTTTTGTTTACGGCTAATTTAAAACTGCCGTTAAGTTTTGAATTAATGCATTTTACCTACGCAATGTTTTGTTTTGATGTTTAAAGATAAAATATGAATTTTAAAAACATTGTTGTGTTAATAGCAATTACATCAACCCATTCATTTATTCAATGCTAATCTTTTTCTTCTCCTGAATATTGCCTTCTCAATTTCCACTGAAAAAAATACCAATGACGAAACGGCGCCTACCAATAAAAATTCATTTAAGGTTAGTGCTTCGGTTCTGAAAATGGGTTGTAAAAACGGAACATAGGTAACTGCTATCTGAAGCAATAAAGTAAGCAGTACTGCGCCAATCAATGGTTTGTTACTGAACATACCCATGCTAAAAAATGACTGGCTTTCGGAACGGATGGCCAGCACATGTCCCATCTGGCTAATGCAAAGCACATCAAACACCATCGTTTGCCAATGCGAATTACCATCATGGATACTCCATGCCTGTGTTGCCAGTGATACAGCACCCATCAATAAACCAACCCACATTACATGCACACCCAAACCATTAGCAAAAATACTTTCTTTAGGATGCCTTGGTGGCCGCTGCATAATATCCGGCTCTGCTTTTTCGCTGGAGAGTGCAAGGCCGGGCAAACCATCTGTAACTAAATTTATCCATAAAATATGAACAGGCAATAATGGAATGGGTAAGCCAACTAACGGTGCTAAAAAAATCACCCATATTTCTCCTGCATTGGAGGTAAGTGTGTATTTAATAAACTTGCGGATGTTATCAAAAATCCGGCGGCCTTCCCGTACTGCTTTTGCAATGGTGGCAAAATTATCATCCAGCAAAATCATGTGTGCAGCTTCTTTGGATACATCGGTTCCGGTAATGCCCATTGCCACGCCAATGTCGGCATTCTTTAATGCAGGCGCATCATTTACACCATCACCTGTCATGGCAACAAACTGTCCCTGTTCCTGCAATGCTTTTACAATATTTAATTTTTGTTCGGGTGATACCCGTGCATACACCCGTATTTTTTTTACATGGCCCAAAAAATCTTCCCAGTTTAATTTTGATAATTCTTTACCGGTTATCACTGCATGTTTGTTATTTGCATCTTCTTTGGTGAGTATGCCAATTTTTGATGCAATGCTACGGGCCGTTTCAGGATGGTCGCCGGTTATCATTACAGGTTGTATGCCGGCGGTATAACAATCGGCTATTGCCTGAGCAGCTTCTAACCTTGGTGGGTCCATAATGCCAGTAAGACCAATAAGGGTTAAATCTTTTTCCAGCTCATCTAAAGAAGTTGCAGATGAGTAATCATCTATCCAGCGGTAAGCATGAGCCAGTACCCGGTAACCTTCTGCTGCTAATGTTTCTGTTTGCTGATGCAAATCTTTTGCATACACATCATCTTGTAAAGAAGAACGCTCCAGTAAAGATTCCAATGCGCCTTTTACCAATAACAAGTAACGGTTTTCGAAGCGGTGCAATGTGCTCATACATTTACGTACCGAATCGAAAGGGATTTCTGCAACACGGGGATATTGATTTTGTAATTCGTTTTTATTGTAATGTTTTGCCGCAGCATATTCAAACAATGCCAGTTCGGTAGAGTCGCCAACAGATTTTCCGTTTTCATTTACCTGCACATCATTACTAAGGGCCATATTCAATAATAAAAGCCGGTTCACTTCTTCATCGCTGCCTTCTTTATTTATTACAACAGATTTTTCAACCTGCATTTTATTCTGCGTAAGTGTTCCTGTTTTGTCGGTGCAGATGTAGGTAACAGAACCCAGCGTTTCCACTGCAGGTAATTTGCGTATCAGGGCTTGTCGCTTTACCATTCTTTTTGCGCCAAGCGCCAATGAGATGGTGATTACAGCAGGTAATGCTTCGGGTATGGCGGCAACTGCTAACGAAATAGTGGTGAGCAATAAACGCAACGGGTCTTCGCCACGCAGGTAGCCGGTTACAAAAATTACTACGCAAATACCCAGCACAACCAATGATAATTTTTTTCCAAACGCAGCCATTCTTTTTTGTAATGGTGTCGTATTGTCTTCGCCTGCCAGCATTTTTGCGATTTTCCCCATTTCTGTTCCCATACCTGTTTCTACCACTACGCCTTCACCTCTTCCATTGGTAATAAAAGTGCCTTTATAGGCCAGGTTTTTTCGGTCCCCCAAAGGCATGTCGTCACCAAGTAATTCTCCGGTTTGTTTTTCTACATCATGCGATTCACCGGTTAAAGCAGCTTCCTGCATTTTAAGGCTGTGTACTTCCAGCAGGCGGATGTCGGCAGGCACAATTTGTCCGGCTTCCAGCAATACTTTATCGCCGGGCACCAATTCCTGCGCCGGTATTGTTTTGATGTTTCCGTCACGCATTACAGTGGCGTTGGGGGCCGCCATGCTGCGTAATGCTTCTACTGCTTTTTCGGCACGGTACTCTTGTACAAAACCGATAATTGCATTTAGTACAACAATGATTAAAATGATAACCGTATCGGTTACATCGCCCATGATGCCTGATATAACAGCGGCTATCATCAGCACAACAATCATAAAATCTTTGAACTGCAGGATGAATTTTAACCACAAAGGTTTTTTCTTTTCCCGAACCAATTCATTCAGTCCATGAGTTTGCAGTTTTTCATCTGCATCTACCTGTTGCAAACCGTTGGGTTTTGCGCCCAGCGTTTCTAAGAGTTCCTGTTGTTTGAGTAAGTGCCAGTTCATATTATTGAGTTCTGAAGTTATATAATAGTATTAAATTGATAATAAATACAAGTAGGATGAGTAATGTATCGGCTGCAAGAAAAAACCTTTTTTTTGCAGTACTATGGTAATTGAGTCCGGCAATGGCTATGGCAGTCATTATCACAACTGAAAACACAGAAATAAGATTCATATCAGAAGCGTCTTTCAGTAAATGGCCTTTTGAATATAGCAAATCATCTACAGACAATATGACGATATTAAAAATATTACTGCCTATCAGGTTACCAACTGCCATATCTATCAAACCAAGACGTACTGCAGCCAACGACACGGCAACTTCCGGAAATGATGTGGAAGCCGCAAGGAAGAGTGTGCCCACAAATGACTCGCCCAATCCGGTTTCTTTTGCAATACTTTCAGCAAAACCTGGTAAAAAAATCGCAGCGGTTAAAACTACGGCTGCATTTAAAATAAATAATGCTGTTGCCTTTTTAAGGCTTACTGTAAGGTGCGTATTAGGCTGAACAGGCAACAAGTTTTGCTGCATGATTTTTCTTTCATTCTTATAAATCATCCTCATGGCAAAAAGATACACTACAATAAAAACAATGCTTGTTAACCCTATCCATGGTGTAATGATAATATCTGCCGGAAGAAATATGCCGGCCCCGGCTAATGTTATTAAAATTATACTCATGGAAGCTGCCAGGATATGGCTACCTGATACCGTAGCAAGTAATGATTTCTTTTTCACAAACAAATCAAGCAATGAAAGAATGAGTAAATTAAACACACAACTGCCCAATACATCACCCACAGCCAAATCTGCTGACTGAATAATTGTTACGGAACTGATGCCAACAGTAAGTTCGGGCAAAGAGGTAACTGATGCCAGCAAAACCATTCCAATCCATGCTTTTCCCAATCCAAGATGGTCTGCAATGATATCACCGTATTTTGACAAGTATCTTCCGCTGAAAAATATAAACCCGGCGCATACAATAAATCCAGCTATAGTTAATGCAAATTCAGACATGGCTTTATTTTTCGAACAAATTAATTAATTTGTTCAGTACTTCTTTTTCTTTTTTATTTGTTGAATCAATTTTCTTTCAGCATTTGCTGTTAATTATTCCGGCGTTTAAAATATTACTTTTTTGCCTTACCGGAATTTACGCTTTCTTCTTTTCCATTTGCTTTACCAATCCATCCACAGACTGTACAATGGCTTCTTCAAAGGTTTTACATCGGGCACATACAAATAAATCTTTTCCAGGAATAATCAATCGGATATCGCACAGCTTATTTTCTTTAGTGTCCGACTTTTCTGCACACAAGGATACTTCGCTGCTGATAATTTTGTCGTAGAATTGAGAAAGCTTTCCTACTTTATCATTTACAAAATTTGTTAGTTCCTGCTTTGCGGAAAAACCCAATGTTTTAATTTTAATGTTCAGTTGTTTTTAATTTCTTGTGTATATGATTAAGACAATTTTATTATATGGAATCCCTTACATTACGCCATGTATTGCAACGCCTGATAATTGTTAAATTAGAAAGTGAATGATTGTATATACTAAACATTTTTTTAGTCTTGATTTTATAGTAAAAAAAATATTTCTAAGTCAAAGCTTTTTTTGCAAATCCATCCGGTACTTTAATATACAGCGGTGGCAGCTTATTAAACAATGCACCCAGCGAAATATTTTCACCTACAGCTTCAAGCAGGTGGATAAGATTTATTTTTTTCAAATAGAATGATATATGTGTTCATTATTGTTATTTAAACTGTGAACAATTTTGCGTTGTTTTTTTATTTTCCTTCCGGCACTACAAGCAAAGGTTTCTGAACTATGCAGGCCATATTCTTAATCAGACTTTGTGCAAAAAATCTTTCTAAAAAATCTTTCTTTCGCCTTACCATTACCAACACATCATGCCCGATTTCATCATCCAACTTTTCCATTGTATCAGCAATTGCTGTTGTTTTCAATTCTTTAAACTTCAGGTTGCAATCACTGAATGTTCTTTGCAATACAAAAGCGTATTCACTAAAGTCTGCCTGCTGTTTGTCTGAAAATTGTAAATACGGGTCGAGCAAATGCAATACGGTAACAGCTGCATTATAAATCTTTGCCAAAGCAACGGTAAGAGTTAATGCCTTCCTGTCTGCCGGCTGATAATTGGTGGCAAATAAAAAATGCTCCGGTTCTTTCCATTCAAATTTTTCAGGAACCAGCAGTACGGGTATCTCGCTTTGTTCTATGATACGGGCAGCAGTTGAACCTATAATTTTTTTCTTTAAACCTGTAGCGCCTTGCGTACCCATCACTATCATATCGGCCTGGTTAGCTTCTGCAAATTTAAGAATGTTATCTATTATTGGTGAACGGCCTATAACAGCAGCAACTGATGACTCATCTAATGTTTGTATTACTTTCTTTTTAAAA
>JBBQTZ010000195.1:0-9113 GCA_038234405.1 Chitinophagales bacterium | reverse complement strand
TGTGAAGGATTCAGTGAACTTGTTTCCCCGTTTTTTACCCATTCCTCAAAACGTTTTAGATACCTTTCATAGGTAAATAATCCAAGTGATTTTAATAATGTACTCATGCTATTTTTTTTTAGATTGTGCAATGCCATATTTACCAAAGTCAATCAATTGCTTTGGCTTCATGTAACCTTGTGTGACGGTAATAATCTTGCCATTGGCATCGGTTATTATTAATGTTGGATATGCGTTAACTGAAAACTTTTCTGATAAAGCCGGACCATCGCCTTTTTCCATATCAATTGCAACATTTATAAAGTTGCTGTTAAAATATTCGCCGGCCTCCTTATCAGGAAAAGTGTTTTTCTTTAAGAGTTTGCAAGGGCCACACCAGGCGGCATAGGCATCCAGAAAAATAAGCTTGTTTTGCTTTTTAGCTTCTGCTAAAGCCTTACTCCAATCAGCTTCAATAAATTGAATGCCTTCCCGGTTTGCATGCTCCACCTTTACTGAAGAAGATGTATTTACTGTAGGCACAAAGGCAAAAACTACTATTATTGCAAGTGTAAAAAATCCTGAAATAAGCATTTTCATACGCATTTTTATTATATAGACTGAGTAACGTCCTATTCCTTACATTGTTATTAGAGATTTTACAATAATTAACAATTATTAATAGTAATTAACAACAATGCAATGAAAGGATTTCTGCAAAAGGCTTAAGTAAAGTGTGATTTGAGTTTATTCACCAGGGTGAGTTTTAATGCTTTAAATTTAGTTGTAATTAGCAGCCAGATTTCAATATCCGCTTCACTCGAAAATGGACTACCACTTAAGTTGCAGCTTGACTTTTCTTTACATTCTTCCCCAAAAATTCTGGTTAGTGAAAGATCAAAAATTGAAAACCGGCTTACGTTAAATTACATCTTCACACTAATAATTTGGTGTTTCCCTTATAAATATGTCTATTTATGAATATCAGTCAGCTCCCTTAGAAACTTCTGCAACTGTTGTAATAAGTACACTGAAAAACCAGCATATCGGCTGGCAGGTAGAACCGAAAAAAAATGATTATAATTCCTTACCGGATATTTTTTTTTCTATTACCTGGCTAGCATACTCTTCTTCCGGATCTGGTAATACTTTTAAAACTATTTCCTGCAATGATAATACAGACGATGCAGAAAACAAGCCAATACCGTTTCCAGAGTAGGTATAATCTATCAGCGTAAGCTTTACAATACTATCAATTGACAATTCAATGTAACTGCCGTAACGAATTAACCTGAATCGGATTGATTTTTTTTCATTTACTAAAAAAGAACCTCTCTGAAGGTTATTGAATATATAATTTTCACGGTTATTTAACGGATTGAAACCCCAGGCTGTTATTTCAATAGATCCATTGGACATATCCAGTGAAATGAAGTAGCCATTGCCTTCATTGTCAATATCGGTAACAATACCGAGTTTTCCCATCCCTTCCACCGTTAGCAGTCCTTCCCAAATAAAACTAGCCGAAGGTTTTTTAAAGGAAAGAACTTCGTATCCGCCTCTTGAGGTGAACGTCCATTTATCAGGCTCAATATTGGAAGATGCAGTAGTATTTGAAAAAACATGAACTACCTCGGCAATTTCATCCTGCCGGATAACCTGTTTTACCATCTGTTCCCAGCGGTAATATGTTTTTAATAACAATCTTCCTTTGTCGTCAACATCAAGTTCTTTTGGTGGCGGTAAAACACGTAAGGCTTCTCCCTTAACATTTCCCTTTGCATAAAAAAAATTATATACCAGTAAATGTTCTCCATCCAATACAATACGTGCTGCATAATTTCCATGTGGTAATACTACATCATCGTGAAACGAATGGTATTCTTTCAAAAAATCGGGAGCAAACCAATACCGTACACTAATATCTTCCCGTATAGAACCGAGCAAATAATATTTTCCGTGTAACTCAAATACGCAGGGACATTCAATATCATCATACACAAGCGGGTATAACAACGGTGGCTGCAATTCAACAATATCATTGGTTATTTTAACGATTCCCACACAACCCCGTCGAGATACGGGGCCTGTAATGGCTCTTGCACAAAGTAACAGGTACACTTCATTTTTATATAAAAAACGGAATGGATCACGAAAACTCAGCCATTTTCGTGGATTGGTATCTGATGCTTCATAATAAATCCCTTTGGGCATAATAGGGAAAATCTTTTTTTTGCTCTTTTCCCAATCAACCAGGTTGCTTGACACTGCCAATCCTATTCTTGAAATAACTCCACGGTCTCTCCTTTGTAAACCCGTATAATACATTTCGAATTTTTCTTCTACTTCACATACATGCATCGTCCACAACATATCGTCATCCCACTCACCAGGGTGGCCTACAAAAAGGGCATTGTTCACCCGCTTCCATGATATACAATCCTTTGATATGGCATGTGCTATATAGTCATGGTTTGGGATAATCAGGTGAAACAGATGATAAATCTCTTTATGAATGATTATGGTTATGTCACCTATTTCCCACTCGCTAAATCCTGATCCTGAGTACATAATTATTAATTAATTTTTTTTTGTAAAAGTAGCAATTAGCCTTGAACTAAGGTATTTTTGCTATTATAGAAATGTGAAAATCAGCTAGTATGAAAGGATATTACATTCAACTTTACAGTCCGCATGGTCTTTTTCGTTTTAAGGACCCGGAAATTGGCAGAGATAAGGATACGGGTGGACAGGTGAAATATGTGCTGGAATTATTGGAGAATCTTTCGCTGCATCCGGATGTAAGAAAAGTAGATCTGTTTACCAGGAGGGTCATCGACAAAAGAGTATCAGCTTCTTACGAAAAAGAAATTGAAATTGTAAATGATAAAGCCCGGATTATAAGAGTGACTTGTGGTGGAAATACCTATCGGCCCAAAGAGGTTTTGTGGGATCACCTGGATGAATTTATAGATAAAACAATTAGGTTTATAGATGAAGAAGGAGATATTCCTGATGTTGTACATGGCCATTATGCGGATGGAAATTATCTTGCCAGCCAGGTAAGTGAAATATTTGGAATTCCTTTTCTTGCCACCGGACATTCTTTGGGCAAAAACAAAAAAAATATATTATTGCAGCAAGGAATGACATGGGAAAAAATTGATGAAAAATTCAATATGGAGAGGCGCATATTCGTGGAAGAAAGTATATTGAAATCAGCAGATGTTTTTATTGTAAGTACACAGCACGTAATCAATTCCCAGTACAACTTGTATAAAAATGTTAAGGAAGCAAAATTTGAAGTAATACCTCCGGGAGTTACTCCAGAGGTCTTCTATCCATTTTATAGGTTGGATATGCCATCCTTCAAAATGTCTGTGGAGCAGGAACAGGCACTTCACCGGGTTAATTCCGATATAGATCGTTTTTTATTTAATCCGGCAAAGCCGCTAATACTTTCAATTGGCAGAGCAGATAAAAGAAAGAATTTTGAAACCATCATTCAGTCGTATGGCCAGGATAAAGAATTGCAGGCCATGGCCAACCTTGCCATATTCGCCGGCGTACGAAAAGATATTAGTAAAATGCCCGAAGATGAAAAGGATATTTTAACCAATCTATTGTTATTGCTTGATAAGTATGACCTGTATGGAAAAATGTCGATACCTAAAAAAAATGATCCCAAGCTTGATGTGCCGGAAATATACCGGTTGGCTGCCCGTAAAAAAGGCGTATTTGTAAATGCTACCCCGGGAGAAAACTTCGGACTAACTATTGTGGAAGCAGCCGCCTGTGGATTACCGGTTATTGCTTCGCCCACAGGTGGACCAAAAGAAATATTGGAGCAATGCAACAATGGATTATTGGTAGATGTGGAAAATCCAAAAGCGATTGCTGATGCTTTGAAAAAGATAATTTCTGACCATGCTTTGTGGGATCAGTATTCAAGTAATGGAATTGTATCAGCCAATCAATTCTATTCATGGACATCCTTTGCCAATAAATACGTGCAGGTAATAAACGACCTGTTTAAACGTAAGGATACCGGTGCCCCTGTTCATAGCAATAAAATGGCGTACGGAAAAAAACTTACCCAGGCAAAGCTTTGTATTATTTCAGATCTGGATGGTACATTAGTAGAAGGTAAGGATTCGCCTGGTTTAAAGGAGTTTACCCAATGGATTAATCAAAATAAAGACAGGGTTGCTTTTGGTATTGCAAGTGGCAGAAACAGGTTGCTTACAGAAGCGGCCCTGGCAGCGTACGATTTACCCGTACCGGATATTTTAATTTGTTCAGCCGGTTCAGAAATCTACTACAGTGAAAAATTTATTCCGGATAAAGGATGGGATAGTCATATTGATTATATGTGGAAAAGAAACGAGTTGCAGGAAGCTTTAAAAGATTTTCCAGGAATCAGTTTACAGGAACAGGAAGCCCAATGGCGTTTTAAATTAAGCTATTATTTGGCCGCTGGCTTCAATGCCGATAATCTGGCCAATTTATACAAGTTTTTAGATGACCGAAAACTGCGGGCTAAAGTACTTATAACTGAAAATCAGCACCTCGACTTTCTGCCATTTCGTGCCAGCAAAGGAAGTGCTGTACGGTACCTTAGCTACAAATGGAAGCTGCCGTTGGAACAATTTATTACTGCGGGTAATAGCGGTAATGATAAGGATATGTTAAAGGGAAAAGCAAAAGGAATAGTAGTAGCTAACTATAGCCCGGAGCTGGAAGAATTGAGGAAGGAAAAGTTTATCTATTTTACAAAATATCCAATGGCAAAGGGTGTATTGGAAGGTATTCATCACCATCTTGCAGCAGATGATGCTTTAAGTAGTGGTGTAAATGAAATATTGCATAAGAACAAAAATTCTTCTTCCAAATAGTAAAACACCAGTCAATTTAACTTTATAATACTACTTTTTTTAAAAAATATATGGCTATAATTGTATAGCTGGTTTCTTTCATATTGGTAAATCCCAGTTGAGGTATGTGAACATCAAGTCACTCACCTAACACAACCAAACTGCTAAATAACTAATTCCGGGCAATGGTAAAGTAAGTTTTGCAAGCAGGAACACTATGCATACTTTAATGCTTTTACGTTATTGATTACATTGGCAAATTTATAAAATTTTAAATTTTAATTTCCCCGGTATTGCCACCTGCAGCTTAATTCTCACTTCATTTTTTATTAAAGCAAAAACGGCAATTGCTTTAATAAAGCCTTTTCGCTTGCACAGTATAATAACCTGCCAGAAAAGTTTATAGGATAAACGTGTGAATAATACAACTATTAGCACTCGTTATGTAACCTGCATTCCGGTTTAGAAGCCTACCTTTTGTGCAGGATTACCGTTTTGTAAAGTAAATTTTTTTAATCGTAGACATAATTTTTTTTAAACATATTGTAAGGTACTTTTCTAAGGGATTATTTAAATCTTCTTTATTTAATATAAATTCTACAATATAAATTATGATGCACAACAACGGGCATTACTAATATTGGGGTATGCATATGGGATGGTGGCTTTTATACTTGTTGCTATAATTACAACAGCAGTTTTAATAAGCCTGAACCGTAGAAGAAAATAATTAATACTTAAACAAAAAAAATGAAAAAAAAGTACGACATATCAGGTATCACCTGCGGTGGTTGCGTAAACAGTGTAAAAAAGGCCTTGCTGCAAATACCAGGCATTATTGAAGCAGATGTACAATTAAATCCTCCAACTGCGGAACTTACCATGCATAATCCTATAACGCTGGAAGTAATGCAAACCCAACTTAACAAGGCGGGACATTATACCATCAGTGAACTGATTACACAATAACCAGGCTTAAATGAAACATACCTATCAAATAAAGGGAATGACCTGTGATGGCTGTAGAACGCATGTAGAACAGGCATTGAGTAAAGCAGATGGCGTGTCAACAGTATCCGTTGATTTAAAAAAAGCAACAGCAGCTATTGAGATGGCGGCGCACATTCCATTAGAAAAATTTCAGCAAGCTTTAAAAGAAAGTGGCGGCAATTACAGTATTGCACTTCCCGGTGAGGATGAGCAGCACCACAATAATACGCTGCATGCTGCAACGGGTAAACCAGCAGATAAACAAAATGTAAAGTGTTCCGGCGTATTTTATTGTCCCATGCATTGCGAAGGCGATAAAACTTATGATAAACCAGGTGATTGTCCGGTTTGCGGAATGGACCTTGTGGAACAACCTGCTACACAAAAAGCAACTCAATATACCTGCTCCATGCACCCCGAAATTATAAAGGATCAACCGGGGGCTTGTCCAATATGCGGAATGGATCTTGTTCCTTTAAAAGCGAGTGTAGATGAAGAGGACAAAACGTACACAAAGCTGTTATTTAAATTTAAAATAGCCGTTGTTTTCACCTTGCCGATTTTTACAATTGCTATGACGGAAATGATACCCAACAATCCGCTCTTCAACCTGATGCCTTTACTATATTGGAACTGGGTGCAATTAGCGCTAAGCATACCGGTAATTTTTTATGCTACGTGGATGTTCTTTCAGCGGGCAGGCCGCTCCATCATTACCTGGAACCTGAATATGTTTACGTTGATTGGTATAGGATCTGGTGTGGCATGGCTTTTCAGCATGGTTGCTTTACTTTTTCCAAATCTTTTTCCCGATCAGTTTAAAACAATGCATGGAACGGTGTATGTTTATTTTGAAGCAGCAACGGTTATTTTAACATTGGTATTATTGGGACAGCTTTTAGAAGCCCGTGCACATGGAAGAACCAATAGCGCCATTAAAGAATTATTAAAACTGGCGCCCAATGAGGCTACAAAAATTGTGGATGGAAAAGAGCAGGTAGTGGCAATAGACACAATTCAAAAAGACGATTTAATAAGAGTGAAACCCGGTGAAAAAATTCCGGTAGATGGAAGTATTAAAGAGGGAGAAGCTGTAATTGATGAGAGCATGATTTCCGGAGAACCCATACCTGTGGAAAAGAAAACAGGAGATGTTGTGAGTTCTGGCACCATCAACGGTAATAAATCTTTTATAATGATTGCAGAAAAAGTAGGTTCGGAAACCCTGCTTGCCAAAATTATTGAAATGGTAAATACTGCAAGCCGCTCCAAAGCGCCGATACAAAAAATGGCAGATAAAATCTCCGGCTATTTTGTTCCAATTGTTGTGGGCATTTCAATCCTCACTTTTATTATTTGGGCTATCTATGGACCGGAACCTGCTTACGTATATGCTTTTGTAAATGCTATTGCAGTTTTAATTATTGCATGCCCCTGTGCGCTGGGCCTTGCCACGCCCATGTCTGTAATGGTAGGAGTAGGAAAAGGTGCTCAGTCCGGTGTATTGATTAAAAATGCAGCGTCGCTGGAAATAATGAATGATATTGACGTAGTTATTATAGATAAAACTGGTACCATCACCGAAGGAAAACCCTCTGTTGAAAAAGTGATTACCGTTAACGCTGACTATACAGAAGAAAAAATTATTGAAAAAATTATTGCGCTAAACAGCAGCAGCGAACATCCACTGGCGCAGGCAACTATGCGTTATGGAGCAGAAAAGCAAATTGCCATAAAACCAGTTTCAAATTTTGAAGCAGTTACCGGAAAAGGTGTGATAGCCATGCTGGAAGGCAGTTCACTGGCATTGGGCAATGATAAATTAATGGAACAGGTGAATGCAAAAATTTCGCAGAAATTACACGAACAGGTAAAGACTGAACAACGATTGGGCAAAACAGTTTCTTATTTGGCTGAAGCAAATAATGTGATTGGTTTTGTAGTGATATCGGATAAAATTAAAGCCACTGCAAAAGAAGCGATCAGGAAATTACAGGACGAAGGTTTGCAGGTGTTTATGTTTACCGGTGATAATGAAGATACCGCTAAAGCTGTAAGTGAAACATTGCAATTGGATGGATACAAAGCACAGATGTTGCCCGAAGATAAATTGAATGAAATAAAAAAATTGCAGGCCGAAGGCAAGAAAGTAGCAATGGCAGGAGATGGTATAAATGATGCCCCCGCTCTATCGCAGGCTGATATTGGGATTGCCATGGGTACCGGAACAGATGTGGCCATTGAAAGCGCCTCCATCACGTTGGTAAAAGGCGATATGAATGGTATTGCCAAAGCAAGATTATTAAGCAATAAAGTAATGAAGAACATTCAGCAAAACCTGTTTTTTGCACTTGGATACAATGTGTTGGGAATCCCCATTGCTGCGGGTGTTTTATACCCATTTTTCGGGATGTTACTTTCTCCCATGATTGCTGCCTTAGCCATGAGTTTCAGTTCGGTTTCGGTTATTGCCAATGCACTTCGGTTGAGAAATTTAAAATTGTAAAATCGTTCATTTTATGTGCCCAAACTGGTTGCAGATTTATTGGCATTGTGTACCCGTAAAATTGAAAAGTGAGCATGTTGTAAGTAAAAATATCTTTCACATTTTACAGTCTTTTAAAAGTTCTCATTTTAAGACAATACCTGAGCATGGAGTAAAAATCGCTGATGTACTTTTCAATCAGTTTTCCAGATTCTATTGGGTTGTCTTCCGTTTTAAATGAACCAAAAGCAATTCTATCTGCAAACAATTCAATTAAGAATTGATTGATCTTTATTGCTTAATTTCAGTTAAATCTTACAACTTATGCGGATACTTTTTATACTATTTTTATTTGGAGCAAATACTGCTACTGCTCAAAAAATTGATTGGTTATTTTTGGATGCAGCCATTGCCAAATTGCAAAACTCAAAAGAATATACTTTGAAAGTGGCCAACGGAATGCCGGAAGAAAAATATAGTTTCAAGCCTGTGCCGGATGAAATGAGCTTTGGCGAACAACTACTGCATATTGCAGCAAATTTAAATTGGTTGACTTCATCTTACATTACCAGCAGTAAAAGTCCTGTAACAAAGGAAGCAACCAAGGTTCAGAAAAAAGAAGAAATTTTAGCGGTATTAAACAAAACATATGAATATGCCATTGGCGCATTAAAATTGTTTGAAGCCTCCCATTTAGCAGATACCGTTTCTTTTTTTGCAGGCCCCAAAACCAAGCTCCAGATTATTAATTTAATCAGCGATCACCAAACCCATCACCGGGCACA
>JBBQTZ010000194.1:0-9167 GCA_038234405.1 Chitinophagales bacterium | reverse complement strand
TAAGGGGCAAAAGAGCAGCAATGCCCTTAGTTATACTCTATTTTCGGCTGAGGTTCGCTATCAGCCTCCATTTCGGCGGACGAATTTCAATTTTGCATTTTGTTGTTACCTTCAACCAACAAACAATTTTCGGTAGTGGTTCGGGCGGACGTTTTACAAATATCCCAACTGAAGCAATACCCAATCGTTGGGTGAAATGGCATCGAGCAGTTTACTTCTTTATAGATTTTGTATATTTGTTGGATGACGTTAGATAGCACCAAAATAGAATCAATTAAAGATTACTTCAAGACACGCCCTGTTTTGAAAGCGTACTTGTTTGGCTCATATGTACGAGATGTAGCAGACAATAAGAGCGATATAGATATTTTAGTTGATTTGGATTACAGTCAAAAAATAGGATTACAGTTTATTCAAATGAAACTTGATCTCGAGAAACTACTGGATAATAAAGTCGATTTAGTTTCTTCGAACGGGATGTCTAAATATATTAAGCCTCTTGTTGATGTAGAAAAGCGTTTAATATATGAGAAGTGAATTAGGTGACAAAATCAGACTGCAGCATATTCTTGACGCAATTGACGAAATTCATAAATATTTAATATCTGCAGACCTTTCATTATTTCTCGACAATTCAATGATGCGATTTGCTTGTATAAAGCAAATGGAAATAATTGGCGAAGCCAGTAATCATCTATCTACAGAATTAAAATCCAGATTTTCTAATATAGAGTGGGCCCAAATTGTTGGAATGAGAAATGTATTTGCTCATGAATACTTTGGTATAGACTCCAGTTTAGTTTGGGAAATTATTAAAAATGATATTCCAGAATTAAAAGAAAAAATCGAATATATTTTAAAACTATTACAATAGATGCTTCAGCCAACAAAAGTATTGCTTCAAGCAGGGCAACACGTTGTTGTGCAACCTGTCAAGAGCATGGTCGGGTAGTTTTACAAGGGCATCCGTATTAAAAACCTACTCTTCCACGAGTAGAAGCTCACCGGTACTGCGGCTTGAGTAATCGGGTGGTAGTAAGCAACCGGTACAATGTACCGGGCAGTCGCAAGACTTGATCTCGAAATCTGTGAGGAAGTTGAGATAACCGATAGGCTTAATCGGTGTAGGGCTAAGCTGGGTGGTATGAGCAAATTAAATAAACGAACGGTAGAATTACCGTCACCTGCAGAGAGCTTAGGGGGTTGCTAAAGTTTTAAAGCTTCGGCCAAAACGGCCACGATATAAGTTAAACTGTTTGCAATTCAGAAGCCGGCTGAAGTGCTCTTGGTCCGTTACGCTCAGGAAAAATTAAAGAACTTCTATTTGGAGGGCAAACAAATGATTGCAACCTTTAAAAAGCCGTATTTTTCCGGTTAACATAAAAGTCTATAAATGCGGCCTTCGGATCAGCAATGATCGTAAAGAAGTTTATCTTGAGTATTGCGCAGGCAACACGGTAAGGAACATTTCCTTACACAGGTTGTATTTGCTCATTAGCAGCTATGAGGCATGTTAGCATTTATTGGATAGGTGAAACCCGCCACCGGTAATAGAAGTGGCTTGAAATGGGCTTGAGCCGGATGAAGGGGAACTTTCACCTCCGGTTGGTAGGGGGCAAAAAGGCATTAATGCCCTTAGCTACACTCTACAAAAAGCAGCAGTTCGTTATCAGCATTGGTTCCAATAGTAATACTTATGAGCTTTTGTTTGTTATGTTCATCATTAGTAATTTTATTGTAATTCAGTTCCAGGCAAACACAGCAATGAATACCCCGCCTGCAGCAATACCCAATCGTTGGCTGCAAGTTTGGAGAACCTCACAAATTGTACAGATTAGCTGCGAAAGTTTTAGCTTTGTGAAAAGGTTAAATGAAACATACAAAGTATAATTATCGTTCGGAAAGTACTTTACAATTTTATGAATTTGTTAGTGAAGGACCAAAAGGGTTAATAAAAAAGATGGTGATTTACACGGAAACAACAACCGAAAACGTATATAATTTAGGCTTTGGAGATTACGATGAAAGTACGAATGGGATTAATGATTTGAATGTAACAAATAACGGAGACAGTTTAAAAGTTTTGGCAACTGTTGCCTCGACTGTTTATGCTTTTATTGAAAAATACCCAAATGCCTGGATTTTAGCAACAGGAAACACAACAGTTAGAACAAGGCTTTATAGAATGGGTATAACAAACAATTTGTCAGAAATAGAAACAGATTTTATAGTTTTTGGATACACAAAAAATGAAGAGTGGGAAAAATTTTTAGTAGGTGAAGACTATGAAGCCTTTTTATTAACAAAAAAAGAAAATAAAAATTAGTTTATGACAATAGATCAAACCATCGAAAAATTGAACAAATCTAAAGTTCCAATTATTGTAATTGACAAAAAACTAGAGCGCTTTAGGGGACAAAATTTATTTCCTGAAAAGTTGAAGAGGGCTAACGAAATATTAGCTAAAACAGGACTACCAAAACTGACCACCAGGTAGAAAACCTTCAGCCAACAAAAGTATTGCTTAAAGCAGGGCAGCACGTTGTTGTGCGACCTGTCAAGGTCTTGATTGGATTGTTTTATACGGGCATCCGTAATAAAACCCTACTCTTCCACGAGTAGAAGCTTACCGGTACTGCGGCTTAAGTAATCGGGTGGTTGTACGCAACCCGTACAATGCACCAGGCAGTCGCAAGACTGGATTTCTAAATCCGTGAGGAAGTTGAGATAACCGATAGACTTAATAGGCATAGAGCTGAGCTGGGTGGTATGCAAAAATTTAATGAGTGAACGTTTGAATCACCGTCAATTGCAGGGAGCTTAGGGGTTTGACAAAGTTTTAAAGCTTCAGCCAAAACGGCAACGACATGAATTAAACTGTTTGCAACTCAGAGGCTGGCTGACTTGCTCCTGGTCCGTTACGCTCAGGAAAAATTAAAGAACTTCAATTTGGTGGGCAAGCAAATGATTACAACTTTTAAAAGCCGGATTTTTCCGGTTAACATAAAAGTCTGTAAATGCGGCCTTCGGATCAGCAATAATCGTAAAGAAGCTTCTCTTGAGTATTGCGCAGGCAACACGATAAGGAACATTTCCTTACACAGGTTTTATTTGCTCAATAGCAACTATGAGGTATGTTATGCTTTATTGCATTGGTGAAACCGGCCGCTGATAATAGAAGTGGCTTCGAATGGGCTTGAGCCGGATGAAGGGAAACTTTCACCTCCGGTTGGTAGGGGGCAAAAGGGCATTAATGCCCTTAACTACACTCTATCTTCTGCTGCGGTTCTCTACCAGCTTCGATTTCAGCAGGTCAAGCATCTTTATGCTGTTGTTTGTAATCTTTTACTTTTAAATCTATTTTCAGCAGTGGTTGGGGTAGGACACCGCAATGAATTCCCTCCCATCAGCAATACCTGACCGTAGGCGGAAATACTCAAAAAGCCCTCGTTTACAATTGATATTTGTATTTTTGACAGAAACTTATAAGAAGTGCCAAATATCTACATAATCGCAGGTTGCAAAGGAGCTGGAAAAACTACAGCTTCGTTTACAGTATTACCGGAAATGTTAGATTGCAAAGAGTTTGTAAATGCTGATGAAATAGCTAAAGGACTTTCCCCCTTTCAACCAGAAACAGTTTCGTTTCATGCTGGACGAATAATGCTCGAAAGAATAATTAAATTAATTGACTTCGAAGTCGATTTTGCTTTTGAGACTACCTTAACTACAATTAGTTATAAAAACACTATAGAATTAGCAAAAAAAAAGGGATATAAAATTACGCTGTTATTTTTCTGGTTAAACGATGTTAAGCTTGCAATTGAAAGAGTGGCTACAAGAGTTTCAGAAGGTGGGCACAATATTCCAGAAGATGTTATTATTAGAAGTTACTTTAAAGGGCTAGCTAATCTTACAAATGTTTTTATTAATATTTGTGATTATTGGATTGTTATCGACAACTCAAATAATCCTTATAAATTTATTGCTGAAGGTGCTATAAATCTTCCGGCAACTATATATGATAATTTAATTTGGAATGAAATTAAAACTAAGAACCATGAAAAATAACATACTGGAGAACTCAGACATAAAAGAAAGGGTAAAGAAAGGTTTAGACATGACATTTGAAAAACTACTCAAAACCAAAAGTCAAACAAATGGCATTTTCGTGCTTTCTCAAAATGGAATCATCAGGAAGGTAAAGGCCTCTGACTTACATAAATAAATAGTACTTCCGCCAACATGTAGAACAACAGCCGAAAGCCCCCTATAAAAAAACCCGTATTTAAAGACTTTATGCGGGGGCTTTGGGTTTTTGTTTGTTATCCGACCCCCGGGCCCCCTTGTCATAGGAGGGAAAGTAGCATTCTTCCACAGCCAGCCATACAATGAAGCTGCACCAAGTGAGCCAATTAGTTTTGCCTTTGCTTTATGGGGCGCTTTGCCGCCATATAGTACCAGGTATTTCAATGGCTTTTCCTGGCACCATAGTGTAAGTGGAAACTGCTTTATTTGTACAGTGGGTTTTGGTAAAAAATTAAAGCCAAATCATTATTGGCAGGCGGTAACAGTAGCGATGCTGCTTCACCAAATTTTACAGATCAACTGGAAATATACACAAAGGGAAAGTTTAAAGAAGTACTTTTTATAAAAAAGATGTATTGAAGCATATAGAGCGGCAATATCATCCGGGAGAGAAAATTTTTAACCAGTCTGACTGAAACAGTCAGACTGGTTAAAAATTTTCTCTTTTATACCGCTAGCGAATTACCTATTAATTTACCTATTCCAAAAGTAATAGCAAAAGGTATTAATCAAAATATTACCTGGCGCAGCGCAGAAAACCAGACACTTTTGCCGGTAAACATTTTAATGGCTGAGCCAATTAAAAATAAAACAAGGGCACTGCCAGCCACACTAATGATAATGGCACTATTACCCAAAGTAAACATTAATGGTAATACAAGTATTACAGCACCAATAGCAAAAAGTATAAAATAATAAATGGCAACTTCCATTGCAGCGCCTTTTGTTTTTTCGGGATTAATACCCAACTCTTCTTTTATCATTGTATCATGTGCATGCTCTTTAATCAACATTATTTCTGTAGCCATTTTATGCGCATGTTTTCATGGCAACATCTCTTTGCAGCGTTTCGTGTAAACCCAAAGGAAGTTGCGTTACCAAGCGTTGTACGAAGGCATTAGCAAAAAATGCTTTTTTATTAAAATGGCAAGTATGCATATCCGCATGGGTAGGTGGTAAATGAAATAGCAGCAACGTCTTAAGCCCGGCTAAAGTTTATGAAGAGAGGTTGCCGGGAGGTAATTATTTTCTTTACCTTTTGGTATAGCATACCAACCACAATTGAAGAGTTATCCTACCGCTAGCTGGGATCGGTAAAATCACCTGCCAGGGAGGCAGCGCCAACCCGATACCGTTTTATCGCAAACTTTATATAGCCATTAAAGCTAAAGCGATTTAATGAAACCACAACAAGGCAAGTACATTAGTCGTAATGAACTGCTGGGTCATTTTGGAGAAATAAGAGAAAATGGCAACTGGGCGCAACGCCTGCATTTTTAGTACATTTAAGATATGCGTTTATATGAAGTCGTTTAACCCGGCGTAATAAAGTTTGGGTGATAGAAAAACATTTTTACCCTATTACCCGCATACTGATTTAATATTACAGATAATATGATAATCAAATTTTTATATAGAAATGTCTAATTTATTTGTATTTCTGTTTTAATCTTATTATTTTACATAAGTATTCTTATTTAATACTTAATAAAATCTAAAAACACCCTATATATGAAAAGACTCATAAAACATTGACGACAAAAAAATTAATATGAAAAGGTTATTACTTGTTTTCTTTTCTTGTATTTGCATCCCTTTTTTATATGGCCAAAATGTTGGTATTGGCACCAATACTCCTGCAGCTAGTGCCCTGTTAGAAGTAGCATCTTCCAACAAAGGATTTCTGCCGCCAAGAGTGGCATTAACCTCGTTAAAAGATTTTGTCACAGTTGTCAATCCTGCCACTGGCTTACTTGTTTATAACACAGCCACAGCAGGTACTCCGCCTTTTGAAGTATTGCCGGGATTGTATCATTTTACAGGTGCTTCCTGGTATCGCTTAAATAACCCCGGCGTTTTGCCCGGCGAAATGCAGTACTGGAACGGCACTCAATGGATTGCAGTAACTACGGGACAGCCAGGGCAATTCTTGCAACTTAATGCAAGCCTGCAACCTATTTGGGCAGGCAATGTTTTTCCTAAGGTAAGCACAAAGCTGGTGACCGTAATAAGTAATACCACCATTACGGCAGGCGGAAATGTACTGGCGGATGGCGGAGTTGTGGTTACGGCAAGGGGGGTAGTTTTCAGCCATAATCCTAACCCTACTATAAGCAACAGTATTAAAACAGTAGATGGTGCCGATACAGGCAACTTTGTTAGCAATATATCAACCTTAGACAGTAATACAGTTTATTACATCAGGGCCTACGCAACCAGTAATGTTGGCACAGATTATGGTAATCAGGTTCGCTTTTTTACTGCCACAGGCGAGAGTCAAAATGTACAAACTTTATTGTTGTGTAACCAGGAATGGATGGCTAAAAATTTAAACAGCAGTACCTACAGAAACGGAAATCCTATACCCCAGGTCACAGATCCGTCAGCATGGCAAAACCTTACCACGGGTGCCTGGTGTTATTACAGTAACGACAACACTTTAGGAGAAAAATACGGTAAACTTTACAACTGGTATGCACTAAATGATGCCAGGGGTTTGGCTCCGCAAGGGTGGCATTTACCCAGTGATACAGAATGGGCTGGCCTTGTAAGTTGCCTTGGGGGCGATACGGTGGCGGGTGGTAAAATGAAAGCCATCTCTGCCTTGTGGGATAGCCCGAATACGGCTGCATCTGACCAGAGCAGTTTTAATGGATTGCCCGGAGGATTTCGAAAACCAGATGGTAATTTTGATTCTACAGGCAAAAAGGGTCATTGGTGGAGCAGCACAGCATCGGGAGTCTCCAGTTCGTGGCATAGAAATTTGAGTTATCTATCTGCTATCGCAGCAAGACAGACCAGTGAAAAAAGAAATGGGTACGCTGTTCGTTGTATAAAATCGCAACCACTATCGGTATTGGGCATTGCAGATACAATTATTATAAACAGAGGTACTTCAGTAGGAATCAGCACTAATATCGCCGCCACTTTCAGTTTTAATAAACCTGGTGCAGGTGTAGTGAACAGCAACGGTGTTTTCACTGCAGGCAATGCCGAAGGCGTATATAGGCTAACTATTAAAAGTGAAGCAGATACTAATATCGCTGTTTTTAAAACGGTTATTATATCAAAATTTGCCGACATTTTTAACGACATGCGCCTCAATGGAGGATACCTGCTTTCATTTCGCCATGCCAATGCAAGCAATGGCTCAGACCAGCCACAATCCACGGTACCAGAGTGGTGGAAAAGCTGTAGCAATTTATTGGCCCGCCAGCTCACCCCAAACATTGGCCCACAGCAGTCAGATACCACCGGAAAGGCTTTAAAAGTATTGCGCTTTAATTTTGATAGTATTATGAGTAGCGTGTATTGCAGGTGCAAACAAACGGCTCAATTTTTAGATCTGTCCCTTCCAATAAAGGAGCATGAGGAAATTTCACAGTATTATGACGAGCCTAACCGATATGCAAAAACAATGAACTTGTATGCAACAAAGCCACTAATTCCTCAAAAAAATTATATAGCCATTACGCATGCAGGATTCTCGGTGCGTCCTAGCTTTGCACCAATGAGTTTATTACTACAGGGAGATTGTGTGGTTTTCAAATTAAATGGCATTGGTATTGCTCCAACTTTTATCGCTATTGTTGTTACCGCTGACTGGATTAATTTGGGAAGGCCTTAACGAAAGATTCTATTGCTGTTGCTTTGCTTCTGCTTTGCAAATGATGATGAAATGGGAATAATATTTTTCTTTTATATTAAAATGTTAATGGAAACCCATTGCATGTAAACTTTTTGTGCATGTTGCAAACCCAAATATTATCAGCAGGCCTCCACTCATTAAAAATCCCTTGCGTATCTTTTATCTTCCTTTAATAAAAGAAACAAGCCAACAATTATTTGTATCAACCCAATAAAGAAACCGGTGGCTCCTGATGACGGAAAAAAATCTCTACGTTTTATCCATGTTGGGTGTCCTCAACAAACAATTACTACATCCGAACAAGGAAAATTCTGGATGCCACCCAATAGCCGAATCCGGTATCCGCACCCACCACATAATACATTTAACAGCTATCGGATGTAAGATGCCATTTTACAAATTAACCGATATAAAAAAGTAGATTTGATGGAATTTGTGAATACAACTTGAATGAGTAAAGAAAACCAAATAGAAGAAACCCTTATTGGGCAACTAACTGATCTTAAATATATCTATCGACCTGATATTGTTGATAGAAAAACACTTGAACAGAACTTCAAAATTAAATTTGAAGCACTCAATCGTGTTCACCTTACTCCTACTGAATTTTTACGCATCCGGGAAGATATCATCAATCCTGATGTTTTTGCTGCTTCTAAACTATTACGGGAAAGACAATATTTTCAACGGGAGGATGGTACACCATTGCATTACACCTTGGTGAACATCAAAGACTGGTGCAAGAATGATTTTGAAGTTATCAGTCAATTGCGGGTGAATACAGAAAACAGTCACCAGCGATATGACATCCTTTTGTTGATTAACGGCTTGCCTGTGGTGCAGATTGAATTAAAAAAACTGGATATTTCGCCACGAAAAGCCATGCAGCAAATTGTGGATTATAAAAATGAACCGGGCAATGGTTACGGTAATTCATTGCTGTGTTTTATGCAGTTGTTTATAGTAAGCAACAGAACAAATACCTACTATTTTGCCAACAACAAAATGCAGCATTTTGCCTTTAATGCAGATGAACAGTTTCTGCCTATTTACCAATTGGCAGACGAAAGCAATAAAAAAATCACTCATATTGAATTGTTCGCTGAAAAATTTTTGACCAAGTGTACATTGGGCGAAATGATCAGTAAGTATATGGTGTTGGTGGAGAGCGAACAGAAATTGCTGGTAATGCGTCCCTACCAGATTTATG
>JBBQTZ010000193.1:0-9268 GCA_038234405.1 Chitinophagales bacterium | reverse complement strand
TTCATAAGAGACAAAAAAGATATCAGCAGTGCTTTTGGTGTTGATATTGAATACTCAAAATCACATAAGGGTTATTTTATTAACCAAAACGAAAATGAAAGCATGAATTTTCAAAGAATGATGGAGGCTTTTGATATGTTTAATTCTTTGAACATGGCAAAAGATTTAACACCTTTTATTCACATGGAAAAACGCAGACCACAAGGAACTGAGCATCTGTATAGTCTGCTTCATGCAATCAAAAATAGACTTCAAGTTAAATTCACATATCAAAAATTTTGGGAACAAGAAATTAGCTTACGACTTGTAGAACCTTATGGGGTTAAAGAGTTTAAAAGCCGTTGGTATCTTATGGCAAAAGACTGCAAAGACGACAAAATAAAAAGTTTTGCGCTTGATCGATTGACAAACCTTGAAATTACTAGCCAAACTTTTAAATATCCTAAGAACTATACTATTGAAGAACAATACAAATATAGCTTTGGCATTACCAGCCCAGATGAGGAAGAGCCACAAGACATCATTTTGTCTTTTAATCAATTACAAGGAAAGTATATCAAAACATTGCCTTTACATAATACGCAACAAGTTGTAATGGATAATGAGCACGAACTTAGGATTAAACTAACGCTTTACCTAACACATGATTTATTGATGGAGTTACTTTCCTTTGGCGAAAATGTGAAAGTGATTGAACCTAAAATTTTGGTTGACCAAATTAAACAAGCACATAAACAAGCCTATAAGCAATATTAACCGCCAATGTGCGGCTTAATATTGCTTGCATTATAGATGGCCACATCATTATAAAAATTACCCCCAGGTCACACAAAAAAATTGTACTCCATTCATTTTATAAGTTATCAAATTTGCCGATTATTTTCCATCATCTTGCAAAATCCGGGTTAAACAATTTTTAAAAGCAAAACCAGAAAAAGAAAACGTATTGAAGTTCCTGGTGAAGCTTTTTTAGATAATTTTATTTTTTACCGTAATCTTTCAGACAGTTTCTGCTTTCCGTAATCTTTCAGACAGTTTCCGCTTTCCGTAATTTCTTTTCCCGATAGCGATTAATATTCAAATTCGACTGCTTTTACTTTGTAAAAAATTATAAATTATAAAACTAAAACTAAACATGAACAAGATTTTTGGCTTGGTTACTCTTACAGCAGTAGCAGTTACTTTTACCGCTTGCAAAAAAGATAATGATCTGGCAAAAGCCCCGTTAACTATTCCCACAACATATACATCAGCTAATTTTACCGCCAATGTTACTACTGAGGCTGGTTTAAGAACACAGCTAAGCACCCTTACTACAAAAATGAAGCTGGCAGAAAATGTTGCTTTTAAGTTAAATATTGATACCCTGAATAAATACTTTTCTAATAATGGTACGCCAAGCCTTAAAAGTATTACAAAGAGTTATTATAGCAATTTAATTGAAACCAGCATGTTTCCTACATTAGTAGCGTGTAGCCAAAATGCGTATGACCCCGCTACTGGTGCCACAGCAACTAACGGTGGTGTATATGGTGCAAGGTTGTTTGATAAAAGAGCCAAAGAAACTTTACAGGAAATTGAAAAAGGTTTGTTTGAAGCAGCTTTCTACAGTCACTTTATCACACTTACACAAGGTATTATTGATAGTACAACAGTAGATAAAATGATCAGCATTTATGGGGCACATCCTAACTTCCCTAATACCAATACTGTGGCTAAAACCACTACGCCAGATGCATTTATAGCTTTGTATGCAGCAAGAAGAGATAAAAATGATGGCAACGGACTTTATACAAAAATTAAAACCCAGTTTATTAAACTAAAGGCGGCCGTTAATGCTGGTGTAGCGTATAACCCCGAAAGAGACGAAACTATTACAGAAATAAAATTATTGTTGGAAAAAGCAATCATGGCAACTGTGATACATTATGGCCATACTGCGATCACTAAATTATCAACTACCGCTCCGCCTGCAACCACCATTTCTGGTGGCTTACACGATTTAGGCGAAGGTGTAGGTTTTACGCATGGCTTTAAAGCAATACCGCAAGCCAACAGAAAAATTACTGATGCACAAATAGAGGAGGTTTTAGCTTTGTTGCTGGCACCATCCAATGCAGATGCCAGTATGTATAAATTTGTAACCAACGGTACTACTGAACTGGTAAAAATTACACAGTCGCAGCAAAAACTAAAAGTTATTTATGGCTTTACTGATACTGAAATGGATGACTTTAAAAATAACTGGATAAGTATACAGAACAGATAAAAAATATAACTTCTTACAACAACAAACCTGTAGCAACTAACCTGCAGACGGCTTAAAACAAAATGTATGAATCGAAATAAAATGGTTGCAGCAAGTGGGCTGTTGGTACTAATAATTTCTATAATAATATCAGCCTGTGGCAAAGAGGGCGTGAGTGCTACCTCCGACTTTGACCGTAAAGCTATGCTCCAAAACTTTGCTGATAACTTAATAAAACCTGCCTTTGCTGATTTGCAATTAAAAGTAAATACACTTAAAACTGCTAGCGATGCTTTTACGCTTGCACCAAATGTGGCTAAACTTACTACAATGCAAACAGCATGGGATGAAGCGTATAGCAGTTGGATGTATGCCAACAGTTTTAATTTTGGCCCTGCCGGAGATGAAGGTATCCGAAAAGGATTGGTGGAAGAAATTGGCACCTGGCCAGTAAATACCACAACTGTCGAAAGTAATATTGTAGCTAACAACACAGCATTTAGCGAATTTAACAGGGACAACCGTGGTTTAAATGCCATTGAATATTTAATTTATAGCGATGGTAATAATAGTAATACGGTTATTGCTTTTAACAATGGTGCCAACAGGAAAAACTATTTGAGTGCACTGGTAAGTAAATTAAAATTACAGGTAGATGGAGTAGCTACAGAATGGAATACTACTTACGCTGCTACTTTTGTAAGTAGAAATGGGACTGATGTGGGCAGTTCCACATCGCAAATGTATAATGAGTTTGTACGTAGTTTTGAAAGTATAAAAAATTTTAAAGTGGGTTTGCCACTGGGCAAACGTATAGGCCAAACCGCAACTGAACCTGGCAAAGTAGAAGCCCGATACAGCAAGCAATCTTTAAAATATATAAGGCTGCATTTAAAATCATTAGAAGATTGCTGGTATGGCCGCAGCAAAACCGGCACCGATGGTATTGGCTGGAGAGAATATTTAGATTTTGTTACCGGCGGAAAAGATCTAATTATAAAAACAGAAACACAGATGGCAGCTTACAATGCAGCATTAAACGCTATTTCTTTATCAGCTTCGTTAGAACAGGAGGTAAGTAGCAACAATGCAGTTTTAACTTTATTACATACAGAATTGCAAAAGCAAATCCGATTTTATAAAAGCGATATGAGCAGCCTGTTGGGTATAGCTATTACTTTCAGCAGTGGCGATGGAGATTAAATTAACAACACAGTTTTAAAAATAAAATTAATTAGTATGACAAAATATTTGATGTTTTCAATGATTGCTGCAACTTTGGTTGCCTGTAATAACGAACCTAAACAAACAGTACAAGCAAGTGAAGCTGCAACCGTAACCAATACAGCAGATAGTAATAAAACAACAACCGTTTATATAGTAGATACCACCCAAAGCAATCTTGCATGGGAAGGTTATGAAGGATTAGCACTCGGCAAATCAGAACATAATGGCGTATTAAAAATTAGTAGTGGTAGTATTTCTATACAAGATAATATACCTGCATCCTGTAAATTTACAATTGCAGTAAACTCTTTAAAAGTATTGGATATACCTGCCGATAAATCCGGCAATGCCAAACTTGTAAAGCATTTATCAAGTGCTGATTTTTTTGATGTGGCAAAATTTCCGGAAGCTGTTTTTGAAGTTACAAACGCAGTAGCCAATGGCACCGATAGTGTAAATATAACCGGCAACCTTACGTTAAAAGGGGTGACTAAAAGTATTACCATGCCGGCAGCAATAAAAATAACCGGTGATTCACTCACGGCAACTACACCGAAGTTTTATATCAATAGAAAAGACTGGGGTATGTTTTACAGAAGCGAAAACTCTCTTGGAGATGAAATGATTCGCAATGAGATGGGCATTGTAATAAACCTTGTTGCAAGAAAGTAATGATTTGTCAACGTTTATCTAAACTATTAAATGCGACTTTGCACATTGCGCCTTTGGCAACCTTTAGGGTTGCCTTTGGCATTTTAATGATGGTGGGTACTGCAAGGTTCATGCTGCTTGGATGGATAGAAGACCACTATGTAAAACCACTGTTTCATTTTAAATATTACGGGTTTCAATGGGTGGAACCATTGTCGTTAACGGGCATGTATGTGGTGCACATCATTATGTTTGTAGCTGCCCTGATGGTAACGCTTGGTTTGCTGTACCGCATAGCAGCGGTATTGCTTTTTATAAGTTTTACCTACACTGAATTGATTGACCTAACCTATTATCTAAATCATTATTATTTTGTGAGTTTGGTTTGTTTGCTGCTTGTTTTTTTACCGGCCAACCGCTATTTCTCTTTAGATATTATTCGTAAGCCATCCCTGTATTGCAATAGGGTACCTGCCTGGACTATCTATATTTTAAAAATTCAAATTGCTGTGGTGTATATTTATGCAGGCCTTGCTAAAATAAATTATACCTGGCTGATAGACGCTTTGCCATTAAAAATATGGTTGCCTGCCCATGATACTATCTGGTTGATTGGGCCTATTTTTAAATGGCAGTACACACCGTATGTTTTTAGCTGGATTGGGATGTTGTATGATACCACAATTATTTTTTGGTTGGCGTGGAGCAGGACAAGACCGCTTGCATTTATAACCGTCATAATCTTTCATGTACTTACCGGCATACTGTTTCAAATTGGTGTTTTTCCACTAGTGATGATTGCCGCCACATTAATTTTCTTTTCCAATAACTGGCACCACTACCTGCATAAAACGCTTGCCCGGATGTTTCATAAAAGCCAGCTAAGAAATTTAACCAACGGTTCATACAAAGCATATTTACCATCATGGAATAAAAATGTTATTATTTTTCTGTTTTGTATTTTTACTGTCGTTCAACTTATTTTTCCATGGCGTTATTTGCTGTATCGTGGCAATATGTTTTGGACAGAACAAGGCTATCGCTTTGGCTGGCGGGTAATGCTGATGGAAAAAGCAGGCACGGCTACTTTTTATGTAAAGGATACCAAAACTGGCAGAGAGGGCGAAGTGTTTAATACTGATTTTTTAAATCCTCACCAGGAAAAACAAATGGCTATGCAGCCAGATATGATTTTGCAGTATGCTCATTTTTTAGGCAGGCATTACGAAAAAAATGGAATTTATAACCCACAGGTAAGGGCAGAGATTTATGTTACTTTAAATGCACAACCCAGTAAATTGTATATTGACAGCACAATAGATTTAATAACCCTCAAAGATGGATGGGCTCATAAATGGTGGATTTTGGCAGCGGAATGAGTATTGATGAATGCTGCGGAGTAAAAACATCACAGTATTAATTGTAGTACCGTTCAGTACTAAGACAAAATAAATTATCATGTTGGTTTTAGCTCCAATAATATTGATAATTATACAATGGTTTATATAAAAGCAAGCATGGTTAATTTAAAAAGAATTGTTTTATTTTTTGGGATACTACTTTATTGCATTGCTGCAAACGCACAACAAGCTACGGTGTCTGGTAATATTGTAAGTGAAGACAGCAGTAATATTGAGTATGGAATTGTTGTATTAAAAGGAACAGCATATAGCACCGAAATAGCAGCCAATGGAAGTTTTCGGCTAAAAAAAATCCCTTACGGCACCTATACTTTTATTGTACTTGGTTTGGGTAAATTAACCATTGAAAAAATACTGGTGGTAGATCAACCATTGGTGGTGGCCGATTTTATTTTGTTTGCAAAACCAGTCACTAATTTAGATGAAGTGCTGATATTATCGCAGCAGGAAAAAGCATTTGGTATTGTTCGATTGCAAAGCATTCAAAACTTTACGGTGTACGAGGGAAAAAAGAATGAAGTAATAGTTCTTAAAAATCTTAGTGCCAATACTGCCACCAATAATGCCCGGCAAATTTACGGCAGTATTACCGGTTTAAATATTTGGGAGAGCGATGGCGCAGGTTTACAACTAGGCATTGGTGGCCGTGGCCTAAGCCCTAACAGAACAGCCAATTTTAATACCAGGCAAAATGGGTACGATATAAGTGCCGATGCACTCGGCTATCCGGAAAGTTATTACACACCCGCTACAGAAGCGTTGGAAAAAATTGAAGTGATCCGGGGGGCAGCATCCTTACAATATGGTACACAGTTTGGGGGTGCTGTAAATTTTATTTTTAAAAAACCAGTTACCAATAAAGTGTTTGAACATACAAGCAGGCAAACGATAGGGTCCTGGAATTTTATTAATTCCTTTAATAGTTTTAGTGGCACAGCAAAAAATAAAAAACTAAGCTATTATACTTTTTACCAACGCAAACAAGGTGATGGTTACCGGCCCAACAGTCGCTTTAAAGTAAATAATTTATTTGCACAAATAAACTATTCTTTTACACCAAACAGTACTGCCACTATTGAATATACCCACATGGATTATTTGGCCAAACAGGCTGGCGGATTAACCGACGCAAACTTTAAACAGGATCCCCGCCAAAGCGTACGTAACCGCAATTGGTTTAAGGTAGATTGGAATTTATTAGCCCTTAGTTTTACACACAAATTTAGTGCTGCCACACAATTAAATATCCGCAATTTTGCGTTACTGGCACAGCGGCAATCGTTGGGTAATTTAGAAAGAATTAATGTGGTGGATTTTAATCAACGCCGTACATTGATTGATGGACAATTTAAAAATATTGGCAGCGAAACAAGGCTGGTTCACCGTTACAAAGCAGGTAAACAGCAACATACTTTTTTAGCTGGCATAAGATTATACGCTGGCAGAACAATGGCCAAACAAGGCGATGCAGATAGTTTAAGTGGCCCCAATTTTACTTTTCTCACGCCCAATAATGTTGAAGGTTCCGACTATCGGTTTCCTAATTTTAACGTAGCTGTTTTTGCAGAGCACATTTTTAATGTAAGCGATAAGCTAAGTATTACACCCGGTGTTAGGTTTGAATATATTAAAACGAATGCCAGTGGTTATTTTCGGCAAAGGGTTTTTGATTTTGCCGGTAATGTAGTTGCTGATAATAAAACGTCCGAAGCACAAAGTAAAAACAGAAGTTTTGTTATTGCAGGTATTGGTATCAATTATAAACCCACACCACATTGGCAATTGTATACAAATATTTCTCAAAATTACAGGGCAATAAATTTTACCGACCTGCGGGTGCAGAACCCTAATTTTATAATAGACACCAGCCTTGCCGATGAAAAAGGGTTTACTTCCGATTTGGGAATGAGGGGAAATGTAAAAAATGTTTTCACTTACGAGATTACCGCTTTTTATTTATACTACAACAATCGCATTGGCCAAATATTAAAGGCCGACCAGCCACCTTTATACTTAGATTACCGGTTTAGAACCAATGTAGCTGCCAGTAGAAATATTGGTATAGAAACTTATGGCGCACTAAATATTGCCCGGCTGTTTCCTGCCGCTTCTAAGCAACTTGATGTATCTGTTTTTGTAAATGCGGCATTGTTAAACGCCCTGTATATAAAAAGTAAAGACAACAGCATACAAAATAAAGAAGTAGAAATGGTGCCGCCATTTATTGTACGTAGCGGAATAAATGTGAATTATAAAAAATGGAAATCAGGTTTTCAAATAAACCATGTGGCACAGCATTTTTCTGATGCTACCAATGCAACATTAACAGCTACTGCCGTGGAAGGTATAATTGCTGCTTACACCGTTTCGGATATAACAGCAGCTTACCAAATTAAAAAATGGCTTACAGTGGAAGCTTCTTGTAATAATGTTTTTAACCAGCAATATTTTACCCGCCGTGCCGAAAGTTATCCCGGGCCAGGCATTATACCTAGTGATGGAAGAAGTATTTATGTTACTTTACAGGTACAGTTTGGGAAGTAAATCTTTATATTTTTATGCTACATTTATTTTTCAATTGCGTATTTCCCCGTCAAACAAAAATTACTCCAATTCAATAAACAAATCTTACCCAGTTCAATTATTAGTTATCAAACTTCGCCAAATATTAATCATCATCTTGCAAAATTATAAGCCTGTAATTTTATACTATTCATCTAAAAAATTTACCTAATATAGTTAATAAATATTCATTGTTATTGAATACTCCAATTCACATAAAGGTTATTTTATCAGGCAAAGCGAAAAGGAAAACATGAATTTTAAAAGAATGATGGAGGCCTTCGATATGTTTAACTCTTTAAACCTTGCACAGGATTTAGCACCGCTTATTTACATGGAAAAACGCAGACCACAAGGAACAGAAAATTTATACGGTCTGCTAGATGCAATCAAAAATTGACTTCAAATCAAATACACTTATCAAAAGTTTTGGGAAGAGGAGATCAGCCAACGTTTAGTAGAACCTTATGTATTGAAGGAGTTTAAAAACCGATGGTATGTAATGGCTAAAGATTGCAAAGACGCTAGCATTAAAAGCTTTGCGCTTGACCGGTTGACAAATCTCGAAGTCACCATTAAAACCTTTGCCTTTCCAAAATTTTACATTATTGAAGAAAGTTACCGTTACAGCTTTGGAATCATTAATTTCAACGATGAACAACCACAGGAAATCATTTTATCCTTCAATCCAATTCAAGGCAAATACAGTAAAAGCTTACCACTTCACAATACACAACAGGTTTTAATTGACAATGATAATGAGGTACAAATAAAATTAAAACTCTGTGTTACGCATGATTTGGTAATGGAATTACTTTCCTTTGGCGACAACATGAAAGTTTTACAACCAATATCTTTATTAGAAGAAATAAAAACAGCTCATGAAAAAGCATTTAGGCAATATTGATAGCCATCGCATTGGTACACCTACACCTGCTTTACACCAATAGTTACTTTACTACACATTAATGCAACTAGCATTAATAGGGGAGCATCGAAATTGTCGCAGCATCAAGTGGTCGGTGAGGCCACCGACCGAGGCCCAGCCGTGGGGGGTGTGGGGACCCCCCCCCATATTGGGGGCCAAATTAGATTCGGCCGAATAAATGTATTTGTATTAAATTTTTTTAAAATTAAATTTGGTGTTTAAAAAGTGTGT
>JBBQTZ010000192.1:0-9278 GCA_038234405.1 Chitinophagales bacterium | reverse complement strand
GCTGCTTTATTTTCTGTTAAAATATGTAGTTGAATAATATCTTTTGGTTTAATCTGGTTTTTATTTCGGGCATCTCTTAAGGATGAAATTACTTGTTTAAGCAATTCGCCTTGTTTTAATACTGGTTCGTTTATTGGATTGGCTGCTCCACATTGAACCATACATAAATCAATGGTTTGTGGCCTTAATAAATGATAAATTTCCTCCGAAATAAAAGGCATAAACGGATGAAGTAATTGCAATAATTCTTCAAAATAAATTACCGTTTTATTGTAAACTTTCTTTTCAATTGGCTGCATAAAACCCGGCTTCACCCATTCAAGGTACCAGCTACAAAAGTCATCCCAAATAAGCGAGTAAACTGTTTTTAAAGCTTCACTAAGTTTAAATTGTTGCATAAGTAAATCAACCTCGTGCTTTACCTGTTGCAGGCGGTTTGCAAACCAATCTATTGCAAAGGCTGTTGAGGAAAGCTGTGAGGAAAGCTGTGAGCTTTGAGCTTCGAGCTGTGAGCTGTGAGAAGAAAGCTGTGAGCTGTGAGCTGTGAGCTGTGAGCTTTGTGCAACTTCTTTGCTCGCAGCTCGTAGCTCAAAGCTGGCAGCTTCCTTGCTCGTAGCTTTTTTGCTCTCGGCTTCTTTGCTCTCTTCTTCTTTGCTCGCAGCTCGCAGCTCAAAGCTCGTAGCTTGGTCACTCGTAGCTTCTTTGCTCTCAGCTCTCAGCTCATAGCTCGCAGCTTCTTTGCTCTCAGCTTCTTCCCTCTCAGCTTCTTCCCTTCCCTCCCACATTTTTAGTAGTTTAAGGGCATTCCACAGTTTATTATTAAAGTTTCTTCCTTGTTCAAGCGCACTTTCATCAAACATTAAATCGTTTCCGGCAGGGGAACTTACCATAATACCAAACCGCACCGCATCTGCACCATAGGTATCTATCAGGCCTAGCAGGTCAGGCGAATTGCCTAATTGCTTGCTCATTTTTCTACCTTGTTTATCTCTTACCATTCCAGTAAAATACACATCTTTAAAAGGTGCCTTTCCAGAAAATTCAAACCCTGCCATTATCATTCTTGCCACCCAAAAAAAGATGATGTCTTGTCCGGTAACAAGGGTAGTAGATGGGTAATAATACGCCGCATCTAAATTACCAGGCTGGCTTATTCCTTTAAACACTTCCATAGGCCAAAGCCAACTGCTAAACCAGGTATCCAGCACATCTTCATCTTGTGTAAGTTTTGTATTGCCGCCACTTATTACAATTGCCTCTTCTTCTGTTGCTGCCACAAAAACATTTCCTTCTGCATCATACCAGGCAGGTATCCGCTGCCCCCACCAAAGCTGCCTGCTAATGCACCAATCCTTAATATTCTCCAGCCAATGGCTGTAAGTGTTTTTTGCTTTTGCAGGGTGAAACTCAATATTATCCTTCATTACAGCACTTAGGGTTTCTTCATTGCGCCGCATAAATTGCTGCATATCCACAAACCATTGTAATGATAATTTATGCTCAATAACAGCACCTGTTCTTTCACTTGTTCCTATCTGTCCTTTATATTCTTCAATTTTTTCTAGCAGGCCAAGGCTATCAATATCTTCTGCTATCTTTTTTCTAAGTACAAAGCGGTCCATACCGTTGTAAGATAATACCTGTTCACCTGGATGGTCATCCATCAACGCTGTACTGGTAAATTTTCCAGCCACATCTAAGGTGTCAATTACCTTTAAATGGTGTTTTATGCCCAGCATATTGTCATTCTTGTCGTGGGCAGGAGTAATTTTTAAAGCACCGGTACCAAAATCTGTGGTTACATATTCATCAGCAATAATGGGTATTGTACGATTAATAATGGGTACCAGTACCTTTTTGCCAACAAGGCTGCTATACCTTTCATCGGTTGGGTTTACGCAAATAGCTACATCGCCTAAAATTGTTTCTGGCCTTGTAGTTGCCACAGTAATGCCGCCCTGTGTTCCATCTGCCAGTTTATAGGTAACATAGTAAAGTTTTGAATCTACCTCTTTAAAAATTACTTCCTCATCGCTTAATGCCGTAAGGCTTTCCGGATCCCAGTTTACCATTCTTTTACCACGGTAAATAAGTCCCTTGCTATGCAAATCAATAAAAATCTTTATCACTGCATTGTAGTAATCATCATCCATTGTAAAGGATGTTCTGTTCCAATCAAGGCTGCAGCCAAGCTTTTTTAATTGTTGTAGAATAATACCACCATATTTCTCTTTCCATTCCCATGCATAGGCCAAAAATTCATCCCTGGTAAGCGAAGATTTTGTAATGCCTCTTTCTCTCAACATGCCTACCACTTTAGCTTCTGTAGCAATACTTGCATGGTCGGTACCAGGCACCCAGCAGGCATTTTTGCCCTGCATTCTTGCCCTTCTAATCAAAATATCCTGTATGGTATTATTAAGGCAATGCCCCATGTGTAATACACCTGTTACATTTGGCGGAGGCATTACAATAGTATAAGGTTCCCTATCGTCTGGTGTGCTGTTAAAATATCCTTTATTTAGCCAGTGCTCGTACCATTTTGCCTCTACATCTGTAGATATATAATTTTTAGTCAGTTCCATTTGTGCCATTCTTCTTTGTTAATTTTTTTTGAACCCGGCAGTTGTACTTTGTACAGCTTCGGCGGCGAATATGATGGTGTTATTAAATTCTTATGATAAAAGGATTTAATAATCACTCTTGTATATTTTACCTTTGTTTATCTTTTATTAAAGTAGCTGGTTTTCATTATTCAGTAAACAATACATACAGCTATAAAATATGTTTAACTGCAAATGTACAACTTGCCACTTTATTATAAAACCATGTATTAAATTGGGTGCATCCCAAATTGTCGCAGCAACAAGTGGTCGGTGAGGATACCGACCACGGCTGAGCCTCGGTCGGTGTTCTCACCGACCGAAATCAGGAGCGACAATTTGGGATGCACCCATTAAATTCTACCTTTATCCCTCCATTTTAAATGTAAAAACCAGCTTTAAATCTTTTTGTTTTTAGCTATTTGCTTATCGGTTAACATACTAATGTTATGTTATCCCGGCTTACTGCTTGCACCTGCAAATAAGGTAAAATGAATAATCCACCCCTTAATAAATGAAGGTATATTTGCGCCCTCAATTGAATACTGTGCATACTTCAAGGCAAAATCTTCGTCTTCAGCAAATTGTAACAGCCATTGGCATTTTACTCTTTATTATTAAAGTATTTGCCTGGTACATCACCAATTCTGTTGCTATTTTAACAGATGCTTTGGAAAGTACAGTAAATGTAATTGCCGGCTTAATTGGTGTATATAGCTTGTATATAAGTGCCAAGCCAAAAGATAATGACCATCCTTACGGACATGGAAAAGCAGAGTTTATATCTGCAGCAGTAGAAGGAACGTTGATTACTGTGGCAGGCTTCGTTATTATTTACCAAGCCATTAAAAACCTCCTGCACCCACATCAAATATCCCAACTCGATTATGGTATTTTACTGGTAGCCATTACCGGTGTTATCAATTACATAGCGGGTACTATTTGTATTAAAACCGGAAAAAAAAATAATTCATTAGCGCTTATCTCAAGCGGAAAACATTTGCAGACAGACACTTACTCAACCCTTGGTATTATAATTGGCCTTGGCCTGATTTATTTTACCAAAATTGCCTGGATGGATAGTGCAGTAGCCATGCTTTTTGCATTCTTTATCATGTTTACCGGTTACAGTATAGTTCGTACGTCTGTTTCTGGTATTATGGATGAAGCTGATGAAACCCTTATAGCCAAACTGGTTGCAACTCTTAATGCCAACCGCAGCACCGGCTGGATTGATCTGCATAATCTACGTTTTATAAAATATGGCGGCACCCTGCACCTCGACTGTCATCTTACAGTGCCATGGTACTTTAATGTGCATGAAGCACACAAAGAAATAGATGCTTTGTCAGTATTTGTACGGCAGGAATTTGGCGATTCAATAGAGTTATTTGTTCATACAGATGGTTGTCTGGATTTTAGTTGCGCTATCTGCACAAGGCAAGATTGTACTGTTCGCAGGCACTCCTTTGAGCAAAAAATTGAATGGACGGTGGAGAATATTAGAAGCAACAGTAAGCATAATTCAGTAAGTAAATAAACATTGAAATATAGATTGGGAAAACAACTTTAAAATACCATTAAGCCCTTAGGTTTTTGCCGTTATTGGTAGTATAATCAACACCCTTATTTCTGCAATCAACACCCTGCAACCCAAATTTTATCCTGCAAAATTCGGGTTAAATGTTTTGAAAAGTAGCCTGCTATCCTGAGCCAAAACTCATAAAAAAATGATAGTTTCTCCATATAATAAGCTATGGAACAACCATTTAAAATAGAAAAAAAATATACCGCAGCAGTAAAGAAAAAAACTCATTTTTAAAGAAGATACAACAACAAGAAAACAGCATTTATTATACTAATTACCAATCACGGTATTCAGGCTAATCAACACAGCCCTGGACTAATTGATCAGCAATTAACACTAGATCAATTATTTTTGCCCTGGCAAAAAGAAGGTTGATTAATAGATAAGACGCAACGTACATTCTGCTGGATATGGGTCGTTTTATGTTAACTGTTTACAGTCTGCGGAATTTCATTTTACCTTTAAACTGAAAACGGTACAGGGTTTCTACTTTAATGCTGTTTTAGTTGTAAAGTCGCTATCTTTCTGGTATCCATTACCAGTATTTATTGTTATATTATTAAGTTTATTGTTCTTATTTACCAGCAACTGAAGCTGCGATTACTATCGTTATTTTTCATATTGTTCAACCCCTGCAGTTGCCGCAAATATCTCCGGATGTTATTACCTGCTTAGTTCTTATTTTTGATTACAAATTTTACCAATAAAAAACCGATGCAAAGCCACCTTTCATTTACAAATCTTTTTTTACTGTTGTTACTTTCATCTGTTTCAGTTAAGGCCCAAGCCCAAAAAGTTTCGGCAGATGAGCAGCACCGGCCACAGGTTCATTTTTCGCCTTCCGCACACTGGATCAATGATCCCAATGGAATGGTGTACAGCAATGGTACCTATCATTTGTTTTTTCAATACCATCCATACAGTTCGGTTTGGGGACCTATGCATTGGGGGCATGCAAGCAGCACAGATATGATTCATTGGAAAGAACTACCTATTGCAATTTATCCTGATAGTATTGGTACAATTTTTTCTGGTAGTGCGGTGGTAGATAAAAATAATACAGCAGGTTTTGGTAAAGCAGGTAAGGCTCCATTGGTTGCTATATTTACTCAACATAACATGGAAGGCGAAAAGGCGGGTAGAAATGATTTTCAAAATCAAAGCATTGCCTATAGTAATGATGAAGGCAAAACCTGGATAAAGTATGCGGCAAACCCGGTACTTAAAAACCCGGGCATCAAGGATTTTCGAGATCCTAAAGTGATGTGGTTTGCACCTCAAAAAAAGTGGATTATGACACTAGCCACCAACGATGAAGTTACATTTTACTCTTCTCCCAATTTAAAAGACTGGACAAAAGAAAGTGAATTTGGAAAGACAGTTGGCGCACATGGCGGTGTGTGGGAATGCCCGGATTTACTATCTATGGATGATAATGGCAAACAACGGTGGGTATTAATTGTAAACCTTAACCCTGGCGGTCCCAATGGGGGGTCTGCTACTCAGTATTTTATTGGCGATTTTGATGGAAAAAACTTTGTTAGCAGCCAAACAACAACACGTTGGATGGATTACGGGCCTGATAATTATGCCGGCGTTACCTGGTCAAATACCGGAAAAAGAAATTTACTAATAGGCTGGATGAGCAACTGGATGTATGCAGGCGTGGTACCAACAGAAAAATGGAAAAATGCCTTAACTATTCCACGGCAACTACAATTGAAGCATGTTGGTAAAGAGATTTTCCTGTCCTCGCTGCCGGTAGATGAAATCGCTGCAATTCAATCTCAGCCAAGGCTCGCTAGAAATGTAGCTGTAGTATCAGCTATACCAATCAGTAAATTGTTTGGGAATATAGCTTTCCCTTGTAGGGTAAACTTAACTACTTTGCTTGCCAACAATTTTTCTATAGTTTTATCAAATACGTTGGGTGAAAAGCTGGTAGTTGGTTATGATAAAACAGCGCAGCAGTATTTTATAGATAGAACAAATTCTGGTAAAACAAATTTTGCAAATGGTTTTGCAGCAAAGCATGTTGCACCTCGTTTATCTAATCATCCTGCAATAAAAATGTCTTTAATAATTGATGTAAGTTCTATCGAATTATTTGCAGATGATGGGCTTACTGTTATGACAGAAATTTTCTTTCCCAATAAACCTTACAATCAAATGTTGCTACAATCAAATGATAAAGCAAGGTTTAATAAAATCGAGTATTTCGAGCTGAAAAAAATAAAACAATCATTTTTAAAATAATGAAATATTTACAATTGCTTTGCATTGTAAAACCCAAATTATTGCTATGAAATTCTTATTCCTTTTTTTTGCATTTGTTATAAATTATTTTGTAATGCCGGCACAACAAATCATTCCATTATATGCGGGTAAAATACCCAATAGTTTACCTATTAAAAACCTGGAGAGTGTATCTGAAGAAAATGGCATTGTTAAAATTATAAATGTTACCGAGCCTGCATTGATGGTCTATCTTCCTCCCGCTGAATTGGCAAATGGAACCGCCATCATTATTTGTCCGGGTGGTGCTTATAGTTTTTTGGCTAGTGGGCACGAGGGGACAGATGTTGCAACCGAACTCAATAAAGCAGGTATTGCAGCATTTGTTTTAAAGTACCGCTTACCCAATGCCGCCGCTGTTACTAACAAGGAGCAGGTTCCATTACAAGATGCACAGCAGGCAATAAAATTGGTAAGAGATCATGCAGCAGAATGGCATATAATTTCCAATAGAGTTGGCATCATGGGATTTTCTGCCGGCGGGCATCTTGCAGCTTCTGCCGGTACTCATTTTAATCAATCGTTTATTGAAAATTCATCCCATACAAACCTTCGTCCGGATTTTATGGCACTTGTTTATCCCGTAATAAGTTTCCAGGATAATATTACGCACAAAGGCTCAAGGACTAATTTGTTAGGAAAAAAAATAACACAGGAAAAGAAAAACTTTTATTCAAACGAATTGAATGTAACAGCTAATACACCTGCAACATTTTTGGTGCATGCAAGTGATGATAGTGGGGTAGTGGTTGACAATAGCATTGTATTTTACCAGGCCCTGGTTAGGCAATATGTGCCTGCTGAAATGCATTTGTACGAAAAAGGAGGCCATGGCTTTGGTATGCTAAATAATAAACTTACAACAGATGATTGGCTGCATAAAATGATTGATTGGTTGAAGCAAAAAAAACTATTGGAGCCATTGATTTTGCCTGCTCCAAAAGCAGTAGAAAAAAGTGAATCAAAATCAATACCCAAACTGGCAAGTGATGATTTAAATCTTAAAAAATGGTGGAACGGCAATCAATTTGCTCCAGCAAATAAATTATTAAAACCTGCTTTGCCAGGTGATCAGCGGATTGTTTTTATGGGTAATTCTATTACTGAATCATGGCAGACATTTGATAGCGTTTTTTTTACCAAAAAATCTTACATAAACAGGGGTATTAGTGGGCAAACTACTCCACAAATGCTACTCCGTTTTAGAGAAGATGTAATTGATTTAAAGCCTGCTGTAGTTGTTATTTTAGCGGGTATTAATGATATTGCAGAAAATACAGGCCCCACCACTGTAGAAAACATTGCAGGCAATATTGCAAGCATGGCTGAATTAGCCAAAATGAATCATATTAAAGTTGTAATCTCATCTGTATTGCCAGCATTTGATTTTCCCTGGAGGCCGGATCTTGAGCCTGCTGAAAAAATTGCCGCACTCAATAGCCTGCTTAAAACGTATGCTGCAAAAAATAATTTTGTATATGTAGACTATTACTCCGCTATGGTAGATGAACGCAAAGGGCTTACTAAAAGCTTAACCTATGATGGTGTTCATCCTAATTTGGCAGGCTATAAAATAATGGAGCCGTTGGTTGAAATAGCTATCAGTAAATCTCTACAGCAGTAGTAAATTTTGCATTGAATCTTGTTTTTTAAAGATGAAAATCTATTTCGGCTCTCAATCATTTTACAGTTAAAAAACTTGCATGTTTTTTTACAAAAGTTCATTATTGTTTATACAGGAAATATCCCAAAGTCCTTTTCTGTATTGTATTTAAAGCCACGATAATAGTTTAATTGAACCACGTGGCTGTAACAATAAAGAAATAGGAGCTACGCTTTTATGGTTTAAAAAAATAACCGCATTTGTTTATATGCTGGTTTAATAAGGCGGTTGTACAATCCGGCTGTAGCGGTTATGTATTAAAACAAAATTGTGTATTGCCATGTGCAGTTGGTGTAAAAAAGTAACTCATCTTACTTAAAATATTGCGTTAACAACTTTACTGTTACGATACTATTTTTAACCAACCTGTTATACTCATTCTACTACGATTAGCCATGGTAACCTCATGCTCTAACTCATCACTTTTAAATAATACGGCTGTTTGTGCGTGGGGTAAAATTTTTTGTAATTCCTCTTTTTGGTAAGTTAATAAATGTCCACCATCTGTATCTAACCATTGCTTATTTAAATAACTTATTAATGAAAATTTCCTATTGCTGTCGTTTTTGAACTGATCTCTATGTCTTTTGTAATAGCTGCCTTTCTCGTACACTGCATAATGAAATTCGTAAGCGTTAATACCAGTATAACAAGTACTGTTGAGCCTGTTGATAAAGTTTTCTATCAATTGTAAAAATTCTTGCTCGTACACATTATCGTGGGTTTTATCCATCCAATATATTTTATCGCTCCTCATTTTTTGATTTGTATCCATTATAGTATTATTACCAATGCCGGCAGCAGTCATTTGCCCGTTGCGTTGTAGTTGCAAAATATTTTCATACAATCCATCTGATAGTTTTTCAGATAAAAAATTGGCATCAATTCCTATATTATTATCAAGGAAGCTATCTATTAATAAATCAAATTGGTTGGTCATTATTTAGTTTAAGGGTATCAAGGTAGTTCTTTTAATTGCGGAGGCTACTATTAATAGGTGAATCCCAAATTGTCGCTCCTGATTTCGGTCGGTGAGGCCACCGACCGAGGCCCAGCCGTGGTGGGGGGGCGCACCCACCACATGTTTGGGCGTCAAATTAGATTCTACCCAAATTATTGTAGTTGTATT
>JBBQTZ010000191.1:0-9281 GCA_038234405.1 Chitinophagales bacterium | reverse complement strand
CTGAATAGCTTTACCAATTTGGGGTGCAATTGTCCAGTTTAAGCCAGACATTTGATCGTTGTTATAATTGGTTTTGGTTGATGCGCTGCTAACGCCAAAAGAACCGCCTGTAAAAATGCTGCCCTTTTGTACTTGTGCATTGGCTAATTGGAGTACAAGGATACCTGAAAACAGCAGTGTAATTTTTTTCATATTATTTCATTTTTTTTATAAAGAAAAAATAATGAAACAATGTGCTGCTTATAAAAGGCAGCTTAACAAATTATTGTGAAAATGATTTATTATGCTAAATACGAAGACACCAACACTGCAGATATCGTTCCAGCAATGGGTGCCAGCACTGGTATCCAGCTATAGCCCCAATCGCTATCTCTTTTATTTTTGATAGGCAATATAAAATGCATTATTCTAGGGCCAAGGTCACGTGCAGGGTTAATGGCATAGCCTGTACTGCCGCCAAGGGATAGCCCAATAGCCAATACGAGCAAGGCAACAGGCAGGGCATCTAAAGCACCCAGTTTCATATCTCCTTTGCTTATAAACAGCACACCCAGCATGAATAAAAAACTGCCAATATATTCCGAAATAAAATTATTGAGTTTGCTTCTGATGGCAGGAGCGGTACAAAAAGTTGCCTGTATTAAATCTTTATCGTGTGTAGCTTCATAATGCAGGCGGTAACTTAACCACACCAGTAACGAACCAAACATGGCACCCAATACTTGTGCTAAAATATACATTGGTACTAACGTCCAATTGCCTGTTTTTAATGCCAGCCCAATAGTAATAGCGGGATTTAAATGTGCCCCACTTGCTGCCGCAGTAACATAAACTGCCACAAATACAGCCATAGCCCAGCCAAAAGTTATTACAATCCAACCGCCGCCGTTGCCTTTAGTTTTAGCTAATACTACATTGGCTACTACACCATTACCAAGTAAAATCAAAATAGCTGTACCAATAAATTCAGAAAGGAATGGAGTCATGTAATTGCATATTAATCGTTAAATACTTACGCAAATTTTACTTTGCAATTTTAGGTTTTGACATGTTTTAACAGGCACAATTTAAAATACTGCATGTTACCAAATAAGTCTTCAGATGACCATTTGAATATTTTCAAGTTAAAACAGGTGTAAATAATTGCTGTTTTTAATCATTAATAAGAGAAAATTTTTGCATTTGCTACTTACTCAACATATTTAAAATCAAATCCGGGTTAGGGCAATTGGCCAAATATTTTTCTCTTTCGCTAATGCTGCATACACCAGGGTAATCACCTTCGTTTAAACGCAAATCTTCTATTACCTGAAAATGCAGGTGTGGTGGCCAATCTCCATTTTCTGCTGGCAATCCAAAATGTGCAATTACTTCGCCCCTGTTAATATATTTGCCTTCGTTCAACTGATCTAAATCACTTAAGCTTACATGGCCATAAAGGGTATGAAACGCAATTGTATCTAATTGATGCTGTAAAATAATGGTAGCACCATAATCTCCAAAATTATTATTAAATGCAAAGCTGTGTACCATGCCGCCAAGTGGTGCATATACTTTGGTACCGGCTTGTGCCCATATATCAATTCCCAAATGAACAGACCTATGCTCAGTACCTGCAAAATGTTCACTTCTTTTGTACAATACCCTATTTTCGTTATAGCCGCCAATGCCATACTTAGCATTGGCATGTGTTAATTGTTGGTTAACATATTCCGAAAACTTTCCTGTATCACCAATTAAATCCATTGTCAATGCTTGGTTTGCAGTAGAAAAATCCATTACCAATAATTTATCAGTTGCTGCATCAAAATCTACTAGTGTATGATAGTTGTCACGGTTTTTAGCCAGTACATTTTCCAATCTTGTATTCATAGAATGAAGATAGGGATAGTTTGCAAGGCGAGCGTAAAATTATAGCCTTGATATTATTGAGATTAACCGCTTGTATGTAAAATCCAGCTTTGCAAAAACTCCATCAACTCCTGTTCTCTGCAATGAAAATCTCTGTGTTTAAACTCCTTTAACCTAAGTTCTCTGCGTAGAAAAAGCAGACGATTACCTTTGTGTATTCTCCACTTATTGGTCGCAGTTTTTTAAGCTTTTTTAGCCGGCATATATATTTGAATAGGCATTTCAAATAGTTCTTCTTACATTAGGGTGTTCATAATTCAATATCTCTTTTTTATCTTTAGCACAATGAAAAAATATTTATTCTTTTCTATTTTGTTTAGCCTGTTTTGCGCTAACACTGTTTTTTCGCAAACAGTAAACGAACTAAGAGAAACAGCAAGGTCATTTTTGCAACAGTCAGATTTTTCCAATGCCATTTTAGTACTTAACCGTGCCCAACAGATGGAGCCAAAAAATATTGATATTATTAAAGATCTTTCATTGGCATATTATTTTCAAAAAGACAACACAAAAGCTTTGGAAATAATTAAGCCAATATTGGATGGCGAAGATGCAGATGACCAATGCTACCAGATTGCCGGTAATATTTACAAGCAACTCGAGCAACCTAAAGAAAGCGAAAAACTATTTAGAAAAGGCAGTAAGAAATTTCCTGCAAGTGGTGCCATGCTAAATGAATTAGGAGAAATATTATGGATGCAAAAAGATTACAATGCTATTAAACAATGGGAAAAAGGCATAGAAGTTGATCCTGGTTATTCTAAAAATTATTTTAATGCCAGCAAGTTTTATTATCTTTCTACAGATAAAGTATGGAGCATTTTATACGGCGAAATTTTTATCAATATGGAACCAAATAGTAGCAAATCTGCCGAAATAAAGGGTATTATTCTGGAAGGTTATAAAAAATTATTTGTTGAAATGGATTTAACCAAGCCCGAGGAGGGATCCAGTGAATTTCAAAAAGCCTTTCTAAAAATTATGAGCAAGCAAAGTAACATAGCTTCGGGGGGTATCAATGCAGAATCGCTTACTATGATACGTACCCGGTTTATTTTAGATTGGTTTAGTGTGCAAAAAGACCAAATGCCTTTTCGATTATTTGAACAGCAGCGTCAACTATTGCAAGAGGGTATGTTTGACGCATATAATCAATGGATATTTGGCCCGGTACAAAATTTAACTTCCTATCAAAACTGGGTTGCTAATAATAAATCTGCCCATCAGGATTTTACCAAATTTCAGCAAGGCAGGGTTTTTAAAATACCTACAGGGCAATATTATCATCGTTAAACTGCTGATAAAGTTTTAGAGTTATATTAAAGACTAATCAACATTTATCAATTAACCATTAATAATATATTTCTTTTAAAAACGGAATATTTTTTTATACCTTAGTTACGCATTTGCCTAATGAAAGCCCTGCAAATGGGTTATATTGTACAATTATACTTTTCAGAAAAAACAAGAACGATTGCTATGGACCAAAATTCAAGAATATTTGACTTTTTGCAATACCAGATGGATAAGTTTCCAAAATCTGACATGCTTAGTGCTAAAGAGAATGGTGTGTGGAGGGCCTACAGTACAGATGAAGTAATAGCAATAGTAGATAAGCTTAGCGCCGCCTTACTCCATATTGGGGTAAGTGGTAATAATATGGAGGTGGAAATGCAGGATAAAATTGCATTAATCAGTAAAAACAGGCCGGAGTGGTTAATGCTCGATTTGGCTTGTCAACAAATTGGAGCGCTGCTTTGTCCAATTTATCCAACTACCAACATTAATGAGTTGGAGTTTATTTTTAATGATGCTACTGTAAAATTAGCCTTTGTAAGCGGTGAGGATATACTTTTTAAAGTTAATGCTATCAAAAGCAGGGTGTCTACATTAGAGCAGGTATATTCTTTTGATGATTTACAAGAGGCAACTTTTTGGCAACAGTTGCTTGCGCTTGCAGATGAGCAAGATTATGAAAAATTAGCAATTTTAAAGCAGTCTATATTGCCAACTCACTGCGCAACTATAATTTATACATCCGGTACTACAGGTTTCCCAAAAGGGGTAATGCTTAGCCATCAAAATATTGTAACCAATGTTTTAAACTCTGTAAAAAGCTTTCCTTTTGAAGATAAAGTGAATTCCCGTGCACTTAGTTTTTTACCGCTCAATCATATTTTTGAGCGCATGGTATCTTACATATATATCAATAGCGGTATCTCCATTTATTATGCAGAAAGCTTAGAAACAATTGCAGAAAATTTAAAGGAAGTAAAACCAAGTATTTTTTGTACAGTACCTCGCCTGCTGGAAAAAGTGTATGAAAAAATTATGGCCAAGGGTGCCGAACTTACCGGAACTAAAAGAAAACTATTTAATTGGGCAGTAGCATTGGCTGATGAGTACGATTTAAAAAAACAGAACAGGGTTTGGTATAATATGCAATTGGCAATTGCAAATAAATTAATATTTAGTAAATGGAGAGAGGCACTAGGCGATAATATAGAATTGATTATAACCGGTGGTGCAGCTTGTCAGGTAAGATTAATCAGGATATTTACAGCAGCCAAAATACCCATTTACGAAGGATACGGGCCAACAGAAAATAGCCCTGTAATAAGTGTAAATTGCAAACTTGATGGTGGTACTAAATTTGGCTCGGTAGGGCTTGTGTTGCAAGGGCAGGAGGTAAAACTGCAAGCTGATGGAGAAATTTGTGTAAAAGGCACTAGTGTAATGATGGGCTATTATAAAAAACCTGAATTAACTGCTGAAACTATCGTAGATGGCTGGCTCTATACCGGCGATATTGGTGTTTTTGAAGAAGGTAAATATTTGAAAATTACCGATCGAAAAAAGGAGTTATTTAAAACAAGTGGTGGAAAGTATGTGGCGCCACAGCCTATTGAAAATAAGATGAAAGAATCGCCATTTGTAGAGCAAATGATGATTGTAGGGGCAGAGCAAAAATTTGTTGGTGCCTTAATAGTACCTAGTATCCCCAATTTAAGAGAATGGATGCGGTTAAAAAATATTCCTTTTGTAACCAATGAAGATGCAATAAATAATCCGGAAGTACTCAGCCTTTACAAAGAACTTGTTGATAGCTTTAACAAATTTTTTAACAATGTAGAGCAGGTAAAAAAGTTTGAGCTGTTGCCTAATGAATGGACGATAGAAAGTGGCGAACTAACCCCTACATTAAAACTGAAACGAAAAGTTATAATGGAGAAATATAAAAATTCCTATGACAGGATTTACAAATAATTCAACCGTTATTTAATTTTTTTTCCTGTTGTAGGTAGCAGGATAATCTACCCGGTTAACGGGGATAGTGGCACCACCCAATAGTGCTTGAACACACTCATTAAGAATGCCGTACTTGTTGGCAACAAACAGTTGCATTTTATCAGGAGGCAGTCTTAAATCGTATGTGCCTGAGCTAGCCATTATTGCATCAAACGTAGGGTTATAATGGTTAAAAAGAGCAATGTCTGTTGCTATATTTTTTGCTATAATGAGTGAATTGTACCTGCCGGATATGGGTAACATTTCTACTTCGGTTAATTCTTTTGCAGACAAAGTATCTGTTGTAGCAGTAGATTTTTTTTGATTTAAACCCCTCCTATACACAAGAGCACTTTCGCCACCCATTGTAGTGAGCCCGGCTCCGCCTTCCATAATATAGTGTGTGGCAATAAATCGTTTTACATACGTCCTTGATTCTTCCGGAAGATGATACTGCAAGTTCCAGAAATTTCTGCTACCGCTTTTTTTGATGGCGCTATAAACCCTTCCTGGCCCTCCATTGTAGGCTGCCATTACCAAAAGCCAATCATGTAACTGCTGGTATAAAAAGAGCAGGTACCTTGCTGCTGCATGGCTGCTTTTGTAATAATCTCTTCTTTCATCTACAAAAGGATTTACAACTAACCCATATTCCTTTGCTGTATAGGGCATAAACTGCCACGGACCACCAGCGCCTTTATTGCTGGTTACTCCGGCATTTAAATTAGATTCTATCACCGCTATGTATTTCAACTCTCTTGGCAAGCCATATTGCACCAATACATTTTCTATCAGGTTAAAATAAGGCTGCCCCCAACCTTTCATATTTAAAAGATATTTAGAATGGCCTTTTATATAATCTTGTACAAATACCTCTGCATTGGGGTTTATTTGTGCAGCATAAGGTATAGCACTATTGTAACTATTGTTGGAGAAAAGGTTTTTAAATCCATATTTGGTTACCTGGTTAAAGTATTCTACTTTTTCTTTTTTAGGTGCCACTCTCGATTGTAGCACATCCTTTATCATAGCATCTTCCTTTGTATTTTCTTCAATGCTGGTATCTTGTATTATATCTATAAAATAGAGGCAGTTAGCTGTATTATGCGCATTTGCCTGCACAAACAGCATCATGCAAACACAACTTACAAATATGATTAACAACTTTTTCATTAGTATCTTTTACCACTTTTATTGTATTGCTGTAGCAGCAAATTAGATAGTTGCAACAGGCTTAATTCATCTTTTTTATTGGTAGTTACCTGTAAGCCAAAAGGCATACCATTACTATGTATAAATAACGGGATAGATATGGCGGGCAAACCAGTTAAGTTTGCAAAAACTGTATAAATATCAGCCAGGTACATAGCTATTGGGTCATCAATATTTTCTCCAATAGAGGGGGCAGTAGTGGGTGATGTTGGCAAAATAATCGCATCAAAATCTTTAAACAAAGTGTTCATTTTATCTATTAACATGCGCCTTACCTGTTGAGCCTTTGTAAAATATGCATCGTAATAACCAGAACTTAATACAAAGGTACCCAGCATAATTCTTCTTTTTACCTCTTTACCAAAACCTTCGCTTCTGCTCATTTTATAAAAATCTGTGAGGTCTTCAATTTTCTCTTTTGTGGCATGCCCAAATCGAATACCATCAAAGCGGCTAAGGTTAGAGCTTGCTTCGGCAGTAGTTAATACATAATAAGCAGGTACAATATGGTCAAGCAGATCAAATGACACCGCCTCAACAGTGTGCCCATTTTCACCTAACTCCTGGAGACAGTTTTTTATAGCCGTACCAATCTCTTCATCCAAAGATGGATGATTAATTGCTGCATCAAAATAAGCTATACGATATTTTTTCTCTTGATCTATACCTAAAAGTGGTGCTAAATAGGGAGTTTCTTTATTACTATTTTCCGGAATAAGCGGTTGTTCTACTGCAGTACTATCATATTCATCTGCACCGGCAATTACTTCAAGGGTTAGCGCCACATCTTCTAACCGAGTTCCAAAAATACCAATCTGATCAAAAGATGAAGCGTAGGCAATTAACCCATACCTCGAAATTCGACCGTAAGTAGGCTTAAGACCAATAATTCCACAATAATCTGCTGGTTGCCTTACAGAGCCACCAGTATCGCTGCCGAGGCTTACCATACAAAGGCCTGCCTGCACTGCAACAGCACTACCGCCAGATGACCCACCAGGTACTTTTGATGTATCAATAGCATTTAGTACCGGACCATAAACAGAATTTTCGTTGGTACTTCCCATTGCAAACTCATCGCAATTGCAATTACCAATAATAATAGCGCCTTCGTCCAATATTCTTTGTACAGCAGTAGCATTATAAACAGCTACAAAACCTTCTAATATTTTTGAAGCAGCGGTTACTTTATTCCCTTTATAAGATATTACATCTTTAATAGCTATTACCACTCCATGCAATTTACCGGTTGCTTTTCCCATTGCTCTTTCATCATCTAAATAACCTGCCCTGTTCAATGCTTCTTCATCGTAAACCGCTGTAAAAGCATTTAAATGAAGTTGCTCTTTTATTTTTGTAAGATATTGTGCAACAACTGCCTTACAGGTTGTTTGTCCGGCAAATAGCTGTTGATGATAATCACTAATTGAATTGTACAAAATAAGAATTGTTGGTTGGTATTTATAAAATCGGCTGGAGCAGTTGACAAAATCACCGCTTCAGCCGCTAAAAAATGTAATAAGGCAAAATTACTTTGGTAATTCCTCTGTCTGTGTTTTTTGTAATTGCTTTTTCAAGTCTCTAATTTCATCATCTTTGTCTTTCTCTTTCATACCTTCCTCAATTTCATTTCTCACATTATCTTTGGCATCTTTAAATTCTCTCATACCCTTACCAATACCTTTCATTAGTTCAGGTATTTTCTTTCCTCCAAAAAAAAGCAGGGCTACTAAAATAATTACAATCCATTCTGATCCACCGGGCATACCCATAAGAAATGTTGCTAATAATGAAGATGTCATAAATTAAATGTTTAATTGCAAAGGTAATTTAATTATTAATTAAACAAACCAGCTTAAACAGTTTTATAGTTGCTTGATTGTTAATTTACTTACTGCTGTAAGCTTATATTAAACTCATTACAAAGTGTAAAGTTCAAATATAATTACCTACAATAAATATTCATACTTAAACCTACATTGAACTATTACTAATTCATAAGATCAATTACCTTAAATGTTTGCCGCATTTAGCTTTTCCATTTGTAGCTTCAGACATGGTAATTCCTCTTGAACAAGAGTACAACAATAAAGAAATGATGATAATAACGATGGATAAGGTTCCATTTTTCATAATGAGTGGGTTTAAGGATTAAATAGTAGTTTATTAAAAAGGGTAGTTTAAAACCAGTTTCAGCATATTATCAATAATTATTCCAAAATACAAAAGAAGGATATCACCAAAATGCAAATAGCGAAAATCAATTGATTTTCGCTATTTAAAATATTCAAATAAAAATTATTTTTTTGCTGCAACAGGCATTCTTTTTTCCTGAATACGTGCACTTTTACCACTTCTTTCTCTTAGGTAGAATAATTTAGCCCTACGTACTTTACCTACTTTATTCAACACAATACTTTCAATGTTGGGAGAATAAAAAGGAAATAAACGTTCAACCCCTACTCCATCACTCATTTTACGAACTGTAAAAGTAGCAGTTGCACCAGTTCCCTGGCGCTTAATTACATCGCCTTTAAAGCTTTGAATACGCTCTTTACTACCTTCTACAATTTTATAGTTTACAGTAATATTATCACCTGCTTTAAAATTAGGTAAAGCGGGATTACTGGTTAGTTGTTCGTGTACAAAATTTACTGCGTTCATGTTCTTAATTTTTCGGACGGCAAAAGTAAGGAAAAATTTGTAAGTTCCAAGTTGTGAGGGAAAAGTTTTTTTTAGCTTTTAATTTAGCTCAATTCCATTGTCAAGATCCAGTTATTTATCTTCAAGTGTTTTGAGTGTGTCCATTAATTCTTCTACTTTTTCTAAAATATCATGTTTGATAGCTTCACTCTCCTGCGGATCAATAA
>JBBQTZ010000190.1:0-9313 GCA_038234405.1 Chitinophagales bacterium | reverse complement strand
AGATAAATGACAAATATCACTAAATGTGGCTGATAAAAATTTAATTTTTACTTTTTGTTTAATTAAATAGCGCTTAAAATTCAATTTTCGTCAATACATATATTTAATTTATTGGCTTCAATAAAAATAATTTCTACATTTTTGAAATATATCATGTATTATTATATAGTTATACATGTATCACCTTTGATGGTTCTTTATAATTTCTGAGCACTTATACTATTCTTTTTACAATGTAATAAACAATTAAGTAAAGCGGAATAAAAAAGAAAGTATATTGGAATAGATAAAATTTTATAAAAGCTATTATTTCACTAATTGTGCAATAAAAAAAGCAGCCGATCAGGCTGCCTTCATTTTATAACGTAATACAAAAATTAAAACCCAAATCTAGTTATACCCTTAAACCAGTTAGTACCTTGCCATGAAGGTGCAATACCTCCAATAAAATAAACATATTTCATTAATAGGGGAGCCACTAAAATAGTGTCCTCAAAATGAGTATTTGTTGAAGTTGGAATTACCTCTAAATATTTACCAAACGGAGCAAAACCTGGTAATAAATAATTGAATGACCTTACATAAGTTTTCTTACCTGTATTCTTACTAATAAAACTGGTTGTAATTTAGCTGGTTAAACAGGTAGAGCTACTGGCAGATGTTGCACCCTTATATGCGGCAGAACTAGTTATATAAGCCACAGTTGTTTTATAACTTATTAGAAAAATACCACTAAGTTTCAAGGTTACAGCATTACTAGTAAGATTAGTTGATGCATCAGTACTGCATCTATTAAAATTCCAGTTAGCCAACCAATAAAATGGCGTTTCTATGGAGCTTCATTACTTGTAGAGAGCGACTTTAAAACAGATAACCTTTCTGCTAAAGCAGTATCCAATGGCGTATAAAAAAAATATCCATCTTTTATAAAATAAACATAGCAACAGTCGTTACATCGGGTAGAAAATGATACCGTTTGAAAAATACTACCTTTCGAATAACACCAAACCTTGCCTTCGCTTCGGCAATTTTTTACCTTTTCAAATTTGGCAAATGGCTTGCTAAGATTTTGAAGCAGCAATGCTACGTTATTGGTATCTATAGTTGACAGCTTTGTATAATAACGGGTGTAGCGCAAAGAATCGTCTCCGTATGGGTCTTTATAAAAAACAACAACAAGGCTGTCTGCAGCTAAAAACCTCGTATCCAATTCTACCCCGGTAGTAGCTGTTAAAAATGGATTTATGTCCGCCTGTTTATTGGCTGGAGTGCTACAATAAACGAAGCCCAGCGTAATCAGCAGGCAAATAAAGATTATATTTTTTGATTTCATACGTTTACCAAAAATACAAAACCGCCTACAGGAAGTAAGCGGTTTTGTAAAATATTACTTCAACCAATGTATTAATTAATAAACATTTGTTTGCGGTGTAAAACTCGTCCAGCCAGTTAGCCAGTTGGTAGTACCTATTGCACCAACATAAGTTGTTGCAGTAAAACCACTGAATCCGAAAAAGCTTGCGGCGCCTAATGCGGGGCTTCCTGCTTTTGGTGCAAAATTAGGAGCAGCTAAATTGAAAGGATTTTCTAACTGAATATCTGTAGCTGCAGTATATGTTTTACAACTGTCGGAACCTTCTGCCTTTGTTTTCATATCTGCAGCGGTAATTAATGTTGACCCGGATCTGTAAGGTTCAACAATGGCCTGTACCAAATTGTGCCGGAACCTTGAGCGACCATCGAGGTAAGAAGCGGCTGTAGAATCACTCTCTAACTGGAAGCCAGCTTTTTGATAACCCATTAATATTGAGTTGCGCAAAACAAACAAAGTTGAACGTCTCCAACGGGTATTAAAATTATGATTGGGTAAAGTACCTGCTGCACCATTAGGTCCACAGAACGTAAAGTTGCTCATTTGAGGGCGGGTGCGTGGTGTTGCCACAGTACCAGTTCCATCATTGTCACACTCTATACCGTTACCTGCATCGCCACCATCTACAAACAGAGGATCACGTAAAGAAATACCAAATTGCAAACGACCCGTAAACCCAAAATCAAAATCAAAATCATCATCGGCTGTTGCAAATGCAATGATATTTTTTGGATTAACAGTACCACCAAAAAATTCGTACGCATCATCGTTACCATAAGATACCTGGATGTTTTCTAAAATAGTTCCGCTGCCAACGCCACCGCAGGTAAGTCCATTTATTTCTGAGTTAGGATCCGCTGCGATACCTGCAAATTCTATACGCACAAATTTTAAGATACCACTATTATCTGCAGTAACACCTCCCCCGTAATCACTATTTATACCACCTTCAATAATTGGTGTGGTACTGCGGTTGGTAGGTGCATTTCCCAATAATACAATTCCACCCCAGTCGCCCGGTTTGCGTGAACCTGCAGATTTACCGGAAGTGAAAATGATTGGCTCCATTGCGGTACCTTCTGCAAAAAGACGTGAATTTCTTTCAACAATTAACGCACCTTTCTGGATGGTATCACTTACAATTACAGAGCCAGCCGCAAAACGGATAGTGGCCCGGTTATTTACATATACATACCCTTTTAACGTGTACTTACCTTTAGGTAATTCAACAATATCGTTCACGTTTCCGGTTATTATTTTGCTGGCAATAATTCTTTCCTGCAAAGTTCCTGTTCCGGTGTTTCCGCCTCCGTTATTTATAACGGAATCATCAATTTCTACTTTGAGACAGCCTGACATAGCAGCAGTAATAAGAGCCAGCAGAGCGAATGTTTTTTTCATAAAACTTATTTGTGTTATTGATTAATTGTGTATTTGCCGTTGATTATTTTTTGAAATCGAATGTGTAATTAAAACCGATTGTAATAGTTGTTCCGGGAGTGTATTTGCTGAAAAACTTATCAACAGATGGGTCATAGGTGCGTTTATCATCCCTGTTTTCGTAGGTAGCAAAAGCCTGGTTAAATATATCTCCCACAGTAAGCCTTACTTCGCCTTTATTACTCAAAACTTTTTGACTTACCTGGAAATCTACCAGGTCCCGTGGTTTTTCGTAGATATCTCCTATATCTGCATTACCAACAAGGGCAAGTCTGTCGCCAACCCTGTTGTACAATAAAGACAGGTTGGTTCCTTTGGTTCCATCATATTGAAAACCTGCATTAATCAGGTAAGGCGACTGTCCTTGCAAAGGACGAACGGTAGGAGGTAATTTGTTACCCGTTGTTGCATCAACATTTCCTAAGCTCACTTCAGAAAAAATCACTGTTACATTTCCATTGAAATAAAACTTTTCTAACCAGGCAGCACCTTTAGAAATAAAAGACAAACTTTTTCTGTACTCTGCTTCCACGCCATATAAGGTGGCCTTTTCTGCATTTTGAAACTCATACTGTCTGCGACTTGGCACACTCGCACTATTTAGCCTGAGTTCAATAGGATCAGTAAAGTTTTTGTAGAAAGCACCTAACGAAATTACTTCCCCGGCTTTAGGATACCACTCATACCTGATATCTGCATTTAAGATACTACTACGTCGTAAATCGGGCGTGCCGGCTGTGGAGGCAATTTGTTCAAAATCAAAGAAAGCAAAGGGAGCAATTTCTCTAAATTCGGGTCTTGCTACGGTACGTGAACCTGCTAAACGGATATTGGCTTTTTCAGTTGCACGAATGGTTAAGTTAAAGGAAGGAAGCAAATCCCCTTTATCGGTATTAACCACCTGCGCTTTATCTGTTGCTTGTTTATTTGATTTTAGAAACTGCTCAAAGTACTCATACCTTGTTCCCCATACCAACCTGATTTTATCGCTTAATTTATTATCAAACATCACAAAACCGGCAGACAGGGCTGATATTCCATAGTACTGATCCGATACATTTTGTAAATCCGTTGAAAGCAGGAAGCCGTTATTGCGGATATTTTGTGGTTGAAATATCTGATCGTAAGGCAATGTAGTCAGGCTCTGATTGGTTGGCTCTGTGTAGCCAAAAATATATGCTTTAAAATCACGTAATCTTACGGTGGCTGCACCTCCAATTTTAACCAATTGCTTTTGTTTGCCAATTTCAAATGGAACAGCTAACGAGGCATTATAACCAAAAATATGATCCTTTAACTCGCTGGTGAATCTGCTGGTATTGTTACCTCTAAGGTTAATTCCAAAGGGTATATTTGAACCAATTGGTTTAGTATACGTTTGAACCCTTAAATCAGGCTGCTCTTTTGAATTCAACGCATAGTTTAAATTCCAGGCTACTTTTATGTTTCTCGACGTAAACTGGTGCGTACCTTCTAATTGTGAGGAATAAAGGCTACGCTGGTTCATCACCGAAGATTTTAAACGAACGTCTTGAATATTATCTGTATTGGGACCGGTACGATTGTAAAAATTATCTTCCAATAACTGGTTGAATAAATTCTTAAAAGCAATCTTATGTTTTTTATAACTCCAGGCAATATTGGCAATACCACCCCAGGTAACGGAATATTTATTTTGCTGATCAACAAAATCAAAAATTTTCTGTCCATTGATGCCTTTTTCACTAAATTCTTTTGAGGCGTCGAACAACAATTTTGAGTTGCGATAAGTTAAACCTACTACAGAACCAAATGCACTTCCGTTTTTAAAACGTTTTACATTTGCCCAGGTAAGATTATAGGTTTGGATTGGCATTGCTGTACTATTTTGCTCGTTGTATGCATCAGGTTTAAAAGACTGAGAAACGGCTTCTTTTTCAGTAATTGACAATGCTGAGTAAGCAAGGTATTTCCTGGGATAAGCATCTGGTAAACCACGCTGGTTATCGAAACCTAAAAAATCCATTGATCCCCGTTTATTACTTACAAAATCTTTAAAGGCAGCTTGTGTATTAAACCCTGTACTTACACCCAACATCAATTGATTTTGAGTAGGAATATCCTTGGTTTGTATTAAAACAATACCGCCTGCAAACTCGCCGGTTAAATCAGGAGTAGCTGTTTTATTAATTACAATGTTATCAATTAATGCAGATGGGATGATATCAAACGAAAACGCTTTTTTATCAGGCTCGCTACTTGGTAAGGCAGCACCGTTTATAAAGGCAGCGTTGTATCGGTCACTTAATCCACGGATAATTACAAACTTATTATCCTGAATGGAAGCACCACTTACCCGGCGCAACACCTCACCGGTATTTTTATCCGGCGTACGACGAATAAAATCAGCGGCTAAGCCACTTGAAAGTGCAGTATTATTTTTTTGGAACGTAATTAAAGCGTTGGTATTCTCCAGTTTTCTTGAGGTAGAAGTGACTGTAATATTTTCTAATTTATTACTGGATTTTTCAATTAAAACAATATCTATAAAATTATCCAGATTTTTGGAAGCTTCAATTTCAGTAACATTTTTTGTTTCGTAACCAACACTGCTTACTTTAAAAATATACTTTGTGCCAATTTCAAGTGCAATTACAAACTTGCCTTCTGCATCTGTGATAATTTTTTTAGATGAAGGAGTAACAAATATGGTTGCTGAAGGCAAAACTTCATTTCTATTATTTAGTACTTTACCAGTAAACTGAACAGTTTGTGATTGTACAGTGTATAAAAAAAGCGAAAAAGTAATTGTAAGTAGTAAAAGCTTCCATTTCATGCCGTAATAATTTGTGCAAAGAGACAGTTTCTATGTTAAGGCAATATGAAGCTAATGTTACGGAAATGTTACGGATTGGGAAACAGGTGTTAAGGTGAGGGGTAATAAATTGTAGAAATGAATACATGCGCTTTGTTAAACGCTACTATTCGATATTAAAACAGATTGTACGTTTTAAAATATATTACGGGTTTCAACCGCAAAATCCGGGTTAAAAAAAACGCCACAAATAATTGTGGCGTTTTTTTAAGATAGCTTTCTGTTTAAATTAATATCCGGGATTCTGAGCAAAATTTGGATTCTGTTGAATTTCCACAATTGGAATTGGCCAAATAAACCGATTGCTTGAATAGGCAATTGCAGGCACAGATCTTGCAAATACCGGAGGCGCTGCACAGTTGAACATTACTGCTGTAGCGCCACCTGAACCAACTTTTGAAGGGATACCACCACCAGCAACCGGAGCAAAATCTGCATCCACAGCTAGCCTGCTAATATCACCCCATCTTTTTCCTTCGGCCAACAATTCCACTCTTCTTTCGTTTATGATAGCCTGTGTTAAATCTTTACCAGTTGCAAAACCCGCTAAAGTATAAGCTTGAGTTGCCACATCAGCCAAAGAACGATTGCGAACTGCATTTAAAAGATTCAAGGCTCTTTGAGAGGTTGCTGCACTAGTTCTTGATTCTGCTTCTGCCAAGGTCAACAAAACTTCTGCATACCTTATTTGCGGTGTTGCATCAGCTTGTGTGGTTACGTCTTTATATTTTGTTGTATAACGTCCTGCCCCACCATCACTAGATGTTAGAGTAGTTCTTCTTAAATCATCGCATAGCCAAAAAGATGAATTCCAAATGATTGGGCTAATGCGAACCAAACCACGACCACCAGTACCAACCGGAGCTGGTGATGGATTGCCATACATATTGGGTAAAGAGCCATTTACACCTGAATTATCAGTAGCATCATTTTTTATCGAAAAAATACTTTCATCACTTGTCCATGGTGTTACAAACGCTCCACCAGCAGTAGCTGTTAATCTCCAGCCACCAGATGGACTTATGAATGGTGCAGCAGCCGGTACAAGTTTATTACCGTCTGTTATTACACCAGGCAAATCGCCCTTATGCAGTTTTACCCTCATTTTTAGAGCTATAGCTGCACCTTTAGAAGTTCTAAAGCTTTTTAAAGCCCCGGCATCTGGTAAATTAGCTTCGGCAAAATCAAGATCTGCCAATATTTTATTGTAATTATCTGCTACAGTTGGCCTTGTAAGTGCTCTTGCTGCTTCGATGGTTGATTCTGAGTTAATACCAAAATCTCTGTAAATAATTCCTTGCCTGGAACCAGCTCCATCGGCAAATGGCCTCGAAAAATTTATTACCAATTCATGATGAGCCATCGCACGAAGAAATTTGCATTCAGCTTCATATTGTGTACCTAAGGCGGCTGTAATAATGCCTGCTGCTGCTGCTTTTTGCACACCTTCAATGGTAAGATTTGCAACATTGATTAGAGAATACAATGTTTGAAACTGAAAACTTACGTTTGCAGATACATCATTATAAGTTGCCTCGTAAGTAATTTGATAGAATGCAGCCTGGTTTAGCATATCTTCTCCACGCATATCACCCTGAGAAACATTGGCTGCACCAAAAGGATAGCCACGAACTGCACCACCAGCATAAAATCCGCTTTGTGCCGCATCATACACGCCGTTTAATGCCAATGCACATCTTTCAGGAGTTGTAAAGGCAGTTGCATCGGTAAACGAATCAAAAGGTGTAACATCTAATATCTTCTTTTCACAACTGTTGAAAAGGAAGGCAGCAATTACAAACATTGCTACTTTTAAAAATTTATTAATAGTATTTATCATTGTTAATGAAGTTTATAATGAATAATGTTATAGGCCTACAGATAAACCAAAAGAAATATTTTTTGCTGAAGGAACTACATTGTAGTTGATACCTGATTCTGTAATATTTTCAGGGTCTATACCTGAAAAACCTGTTATTAACCAAAGATTTTGACCCTGTACAAAAAACCTTAGCGATTTAATGTTACCCTTGGCAAATTTTTGCAAAGCACTGTTAGTAAGATTGTAGCTAAAGCTTACATTATCCAGCCTGATATAATCACCTTTTTCTACAAACCGGCTATTGGCATTTGAATTTAAATTGATAAAGTTTTCACGACCATACCAAAGTCTTGGAACAGTAGTAGATTGACCCGCAGCGGTCCATCTTTGTAAAATTTCTTTACCATTATTTGTAAAACCCTGGCTAAACAATGATTCCTGGCTTGTTTGATTGAAAATAAGATTTCCTCCAGAATATTTAAAGAAAAAGTCGAAAGTAAACCCTTTGTAACGTAGCGTATTACTAATACCGCCAAAATAGGTAGGATTTACGTTACCCAAAATGGTTCTGTCTGCGGCAGCTAGCGTAGTAGCAGCACCCAAAGTTGGGTCATCTGCTTTTACCACCTCCCGATAAGTAGCAGTAGGAATATTTCCCTGAATCAATTTTCCATCAGCTTTTAAATACATTGGATTACCATTGCCACTATTTACTCCAGCATAAGTATAACCAAATATTCCATTGATGGGTTGACCTACTCTAAGAATATTGTATGTACCAATAACATCCTGATTTAGGTACAACGAAGTAATCTTATTTTTTGTATTGGTATAGTTAACATTCGCATCCCATGTAAAACCATTTTTAGATAAGATATTACCTCCAACAGTAATTTCAAAACCAGCATTAGTGGATGAACCAATATTTCTTGAAACAGCATTACCCGGAACACCAAAAGTTACAGGCAAAGGAGCATTTAATACCAGGTTGTCATTGTTATTTTTGAAATAATCAAAAGTTAAAGTAAAGCGATTGTTAAGGAATGAGATATCTGTACCTATATTAATTTTTTTGTTAGTTTCCCAAAGAAGATCGGGATTACCCAAATTATTTACAGAAATACCATTCAACCCACCATATCTTGCTGAACCATAAGTACTCAAATAAGGGAAACCACCAAGTGTATTACCAACCACAGCATAACCACCACGTATTTTAACCTCATTGGCAATTTTGTTTAAACCTGCACTTCTCCAAAAACCTTCCTCAGATATTCTCCAACCAACTGAAAATCCAGGAAAAGTACCAAAGCGCTTTTCAGGAGCCAATGACGATTGTCCATCTCTTCTGGCAGAAATTTGAGCATAATATTTGTCTTTATAATCGTAGTTAACCCTACCAAAATATGACGTAAAGCCAGATTTACCAAAACCTCCACCAGAGAACTGGTTTTGGTAACTACCCGATATTGCATTATTACTTAAAAAGAAAATATCTGAAATGGAAGTACCCTGCCCATTAAAATTACTGCTTTCATCTCTTTGAATTTCATTACCGGCAACCGCTGTTATATTGTGGGAGCCAAAAGAAACTGAATAATTCAAAATATTTTGAAGCACATATCTGTTACGGGTTAAACTTTGATTAAAAACTGAACCTCCAGCACCTCTACCATCACCATGCCTTGGATCTAATCCTTGAAAATCTACACCGGTATTATAATCTACAGACGCCTGTAAGCGATAGGTAAGCCCTTTGATGAACCTGATTTCTGCAAATGCATTATTGATAATGCGATTTTTAATAGAATTAAATTTATTTTTA
>JBBQTZ010000189.1:0-9325 GCA_038234405.1 Chitinophagales bacterium | reverse complement strand
ATTTTTTTCATTTTGTAATTCTGAAGTGCAACAAACTACTAATGGATTATAACAATTGCCCGTAATTATTGATATATAGGCAGTAAAACTATTTGATAAATGAAAAGTTTATTTTAAGACAGTAGATTGAAGTTTTATCCCTTTCTTTAAAAAAGTGTTACTATTTGCCCAGTAGCAGAAAAAAGAGGAGCGTTGTAAACCGTAATAAATTTTTAACTGTAAAACCTGGTAAAGCGCCATTCAATTGCAAAACAGCTACCCTGTACAATAACAGCAATAAAACTATAAAACATTGAACGAAACAACTTTTCTGGAACAAGTGCGGCAAAACCAGGGCATTATTTACAAACTGGTAAGCTTATATGCTAATGATGCAGAAGAAAAAAAGGATTTATACCAGGAGGTGCTGCTGCAGGCCTGGAAGGGTTGGCACACTTTTCGGCAGGAATCAAAATTTAGTACCTGGCTCTACCGTATTTGCCTGAATACAATTTTTACACAACAGCGAAAAAAACATAGGGTAGAATATAAAGAATCGCTGGAGGCTTTTTCACCGGCTATACAAAATGGTGTTTTTATAAATGAAGATGTAGTAAGGCTTAGGCAGGCAATCCGTCAACTGTCAGAAACTGACCGTGCCATTATTTCTATCCATTTAGATGGCTATGAAAACAGTGAAGTGGCCGACATGCTGGGAATTTCCAATAATAATGTAGCTGTAAAACTCCATCGAATTAAACAACAATTGGGTAATCTTTTAACAGTATAACAATGAGTGTAAATAAAATCTGGAAAGATATTAATGATGAAAAAGACGCTGAATTGACATCCCTGCTTAAAAAGGGCAATTGGGGGAAGCTTGCATCGCATAATCCATTGCAATCAATAAAAAAGACCTTGTTAATGAATATAGCCTGGACGGCTATTATTTGTATTGCTTATACGGCAATAATTTTTTACTTCAACTACTGGCAAGTGCAGTTATCTATTGGAGTGGTATTTATTTTTTCTTTATGGGCTTTGTACACTGCTTATATTTTATATAAGAAAATTAAGAGTACTGTATCTTCTTCCGCTTCCTTACTTTCCGAATTAAAGCGGCACCACCAATCTGTTACCAACTGGATAAATATGCAGCAAAAGATTGCTTTATTTATTTACCCGGTGAGTGTTGTTGGCGGCTTTTTGCTGGGTGGGGTAGTTGGCTCTGGCAAATCTGTAGAGGCGCTTATTAGTAAACCACTGTTTTTTTATACTTTATTTGGGGCAATTATTATTGTGGTACCCGCCTGTTATTACCTGGCTAAATGGATGTTTACCCGCAGCTTTGGAAAACACCTGCAAGCCTTGCAGGAAAATATAGATGCTTTAGAATCTGAAAAATAAATGCCTTCCAGTTGGCTTTAATTAATTTTTTACTTTGTTTTTACTAATAAAAAGACTGCATTTATTTTATAAAACCTCCTCGTTTGCTTTTAAAAGTGCTACTATTTTTTCCAGTTCCTCTGCATCTGCCACGTACATATTACCTGTGTCTGTAACCTGTGGGTTACTAAAGGTTACTATATTGGGTATTGCTTTTCTGGCAGAAGTGTGAAATTCAAAAGCCCCAGTTGTTTTAAGTAGTTCAATATTGCCAGCTTTTACGCCGGCACCCGGCATAATGCTGATGCGGCCTGCGGCTTGTTTTACCAGTTGGGTTAGTACCTCAATGCCTTCAGGGGCCGTGGCTGCCTGTCCGCTTGTTAGTACCCTGCAACAGCCGGCCGCTATTAAAATTTCCAGGGCTTCAAAAGGGTTGGGTGCTGCATCAATTACCCGGTTGCTCGTAACTTCCATAGGGTATGCCAATTCTACCAGTTGTTTCATTTTATCGGCATCTACCGTTCCATCTTTTTTTTGTACACCAACTGAAATGCCATCGCAGCCCAAATCTTTACAAATTTTTACATCGCTCAGTATCATTTGCCACTCATCTGCATCATAAAAATAATTAAGACTCCTGGGCCGTATAATGGGGTACAATTCTATAGAAACAGCTTGTCTTACTATTTTAATGGCGCCGTAAGATGGTGTGGTGCCGCCTTCAATTGGGTTATCGCAGAGTTCTACCCTTGTGGCACCCGCTTTTTCTGCAACAATACAGGTTTGAACACCAAAGGCACATACTTCTAAATGATATTTCATGTTATTTGTTGTTTTACGATATACAATTGATCGTTTTATTTTGATCGTTTAGTTTACAATCTATTATAGCTTTTACCGAAAACATGTTTACCTACAGTTACAGGTACATTCTGCCTAAAAAATTCTTTTTATAAAACGGTGTTTATTAATAAACGCAAGCGTGAGGGATTGAAGTGCCCGCCCGGCTACGCCATTCGGACAGGAAAAGCCCACAGGCATGCGAAGTGAAACGAAGCATGACGAGGACTTGTAACGCCCGCCCGGCTACGCCATTCGGACGGGCCCGCCCGGCTACGCCATTCGGACGGGAAAAGCCCGACCCGATAGGGACACGCCCAAAAATAAATTTAATCCTGGTGTTGTTGTTAAAAATCTACGGTGGTTTGTTCAGAACATATCAGCAACATTATACCTGCATATTTTAAAATAATTTTGATAAAAAAGTATTTTCTTACATCATTACTTGTATGGGTTTGGATGAATAAAAAAACATTCTTCAAATATTCACTTGTAAAAGTTGAGTTTAAAAGTAAAGATTAAGTGTACGTATTTATTAAAAAGGGTAGCTTAATCCGATTGAGAAATTGAAATTTTCGTAACGCCATCTTCTAAATTCATTGTTATCGCCTCGTTTAAATAGTTTACCGTACAAATCATCAAAACCAATGGAAGGCAGTTTCCATCCACTATTTTCGGTAAGTTCCGGTCGTTTAATACGGAAGCCAAAATCTACCCTAAGGAGTACATAGTTAAAATCGAAACGCAGGCCGGCACCGGCTGTAACGCCTATTTCGTTGTAAAAATTGTTGAGGTTTAGTTTAAATTGAGCACTATCGTAGCCACCTCCAAGCCGGGTGTTTTTAAAATTCCAGATATTGCCAATATCAGTAAAAAATGCATATTTGAGTACGATAGAATTAGGAATTATTTGAAAAAGCGTACGGCGGTATTCAAAATTAGCCTCTAGCCGTATATCACCGGTTCTATCTGCAAAGCTGCCACTGTTAAAGGCTGCCAACGGTTTAGATCCGGGGCCTAAACCCCTGATGGGCCAGGCTCTCATGCTATTTGATCCGCCTGCAAAGTATTGCTTAAAAAAGGGTAGGGTAGTATCTCTGCTGCCAATGGGTACGCCTACGCCTGCAAATAGGCGAATAGCTGTAGAAGATTTGAGGTAGCTGTGGTTATATGTTTTTTCTAAATCAAATTTTATAAACTTTCTAAGGTTCTTTTGTATAAAAGAAATTTCTCCAATAGGTATAAACGGAAACAGAAAACCAGATACATCTAAATTACCTCGTAAGGCACTTATTTTATTGCGGTTTCTTTTGTTAATATGAGATTCTGAATAGCCGGCACTCCAGCCTAACACAAGGGCTGTATTAAAAGAATATCGTAAAAATGGGTTGGCTAGTAAAGTAGAATCAAACAACGGTGTTCGGCCATAGAGGTTGGTATATTCTATATTAAATGGCTTTAAGGTTAGTGTTTTATTATCTTTTCTGTTAAACTCGTAGCCCATATTAAAGCCAAAAGAGTTTAATTTGAACAGGCCAATGCGGTTGGTATTGGCATAGCTTGAATTAAAAAAAGTTTGCTGTGAATTGGTTTTTTCTTCATTGTATAATCGCAGCCACCGCAGGGTACTATTAATAAAGGGCGGTACTATTTTAGGTACAGAAATGGTATTGTTAAAGCTAAATTCGTTAGAGTTTACGCTTTGGCCAGAACCTCTTGCTGCATTGAGGTTTAGCTCGGCGCCTGCTCTAATGGAATTGGTCATTTTAATGCCACGTTTCCAAAGGTTTCTGTTTTGTAACGACATGTTGAATGATCCACCCAATAAATTACCGGCATTGGCTACACTTATATTATTGCTGTTGGTATTGGCAGAGTAACTAGCCTCAATTGTTGCTTCAAAACCATATTTTTTAGCTGGCAGTAATTGTATGTACACATCTAATAATCCTGTGCTGTCTTTGTTTTCTTTTAACTGAATATTTACATTTTGCCATACGCCGAGCCTGGCAAAGCCATTAATTGTTTTACTGTATTCTTCCTGCCGGTACAAATTGCCTTTTTTGAGGTACAGGTGCTGTAATAAAAAACTATTATGAATAATGGTTTTATGAAATCTGATGGTATTGCCGGCAAGGTCTTTGGTTTCGTTATAATTTGCGACGCCGCTTGCATCTTCAGGATAAAAATCGGGGTAAATAAATATATTGTTTATGTAGTATTGTTTTAGCCGGGTTGTATCTGCTGAAGGATTTAGCAGAAGCGCAAGCTTTACAGTAGGTTTATTCCGTTGTTCGTTTGCCTCTGCTAATAAGCGTAAGTTTTCCAGCGGATCGTCAGACATATTGGTTAGTGCCTCAATAGTACTATCGCCTCTCATTTTTAGTTCATCGGATGTAAATTTATAGTAACCATTGTTTCTAAAAGTATCTACCAATCTGCTTATTTCGCTTAATACATCAAGCTTTGTAACAGGCTCGTTTAGTACCATAAAGCTGTTTTTAGATGATTGCAGGGCAATGGCTTGTAAATCGGGTTTTTTAAGCAGGTACCGGAAGTTATTTATTAAAGTAGGAGTGCCGGCATCAATAATATATTTAACGGTAACCCTTTGTTGTTTGTTCCACTGAAAGGTGTCAATTTTAATACTGTCTTTTGGGCTGTAATAACCAAGGTGCAGTAAATAGTTTTTCATGTTGGTAACAGATCGGTTGCTTTGAGAAGTATCAAATACAGGCGGATTGATGATGGAGTGAAAAATAAAAAACTTATCATTTATATATACCCTTGAGCTATCATCTAATTGTGTGTACAATCGCTGTACAGTATTTTTGCGCTCCTCGCCAGTGAAATTACCACCTTTTAATTCTATGCTTGTTTGGTATAAAAAAGGTTTGTTGTAAGGGTATTTATTTTTCTTTGGATAAGTTAAAATGTTTTTTACCTGTGTACAGCCAGATAAGAGTAGTATAAAAATCAAAAAACAGGCTGTATTTTTGAAACAGATATAATAAAAGGAAGTTTTTAAACGCATAATATATTACTCATCAATGCTTAGCAAATCAGATACCAAATTTATCCAATCTCTACACCTTAAAAAATTTAGGGATGCAGCACATAATTTTGTTGCCGAAGGTAGCAAAGTAGTATTGGATTTATTGCAATGTAAACATTTAGCTTGTGTGCATATATTTGGCTTGCAGCATTGGCTGCATGTTAATGAGCCTCTTATTCGCAAATATTACATTGGTCCTTTGCAGGAAGTATTACCGCACGAGTTAGAAAAATTGTCGGCGCTGCATACACCCAACCAGGTTTTGGCGGTATTTGAAAAGCTTGCGCCAGCCCCGGTAATAGTGGCTGGCAATATCAGTTTGGTACTTGATGATATACAAGACCCTGGCAATATGGGTACCATTATCAGGATAGCAGATTGGTTTGGTGTTAAAAATATTATTTGCTCTATGCATAGTGCAGATATCTATAACCCCAAAGTGGTGCAAAGTACCATGGGCAGCTTGGGTAGAATAAATATTATTTATGATAATTTAAACGATTGGCTTACGCAAAATGGCATAGTACCTATTTATGCAGCCGCTTTAAATGGCAAAAATCTTTTACAGTCACAAAAATTACAGGAAGGTATTTTAATAATTGGCAACGAAAGTAAAGGCATTAGTGAAGGTTTGTTGCAACTGGCAACTGAAATAATAACGATACCTAAAGTTGGCGTTGCAGAATCGCTGAATGCAGCCGTAGCCACCGGTATTATACTATCTCATCTTGTACCTGCAAGGTTATGATATTGAAATGTACCCTTTGTAAATATGCACCAGCCCTTTGCTAATTGGTGGTTACTAAGTGTAAGGATGCAATAAATGAGTAATTCTATACGTACAATAATTTTACTGTAGTGTATGCTTTCACATAAATATAACTTTTGGAGTAAATAACGGTTAAAGTACCTGTTGCTTTAACCAAGGTTATGCAGATAAAAAGATAATACTGCTTACAACTGTTTAGATGCTAAGCATTTGAGAAATTTCTTATTGCCTCAAAATAGTTGCTTATTTCTTCATAAAAAATAGTCTGAAATACATGTTTGTACTGTATTTGAAACCTTTATACCGATTGTTATTTTAATAGCCTGGATGAAAGGCTTCGTTAAAATTCGTATTTGTATGCTATCTTACGTTTATAAAACGAGTTTGTATTTACTATTTATTTTTGCTATGCCAATGCAAAAATGTTTTGTATTACCAATTATACCATATCCTTACTACATAAAATTTTGAATGAACAGGAAAAAAATCACCACCTTTTTGTTGCTGCTTTTACTTACAACTTCTTTAGCTGCACAGTCTGATGCTTTTTCCGGTACATGGCGGGTAGAGTATATGCCAGTTGGCAGCAATGAGCCTGTTTTTATTAATTTACAAATAGCTGCTGTAGAAAACAATGTTTTGTATCCTGCACAGTTTACGCTTCAATATGGTAGATTTAAGGCAGTATATCAACTGCTGCTTGTTAAAAAAAGTACCAGGGAGTTGGCCATTAGCAGAAATAAATTTCCAGTATCTGAAGCGCCTTTTAGCCTTGGCAATGCCACTTTTTTTATTAATGGCGTTTTTGATTTAAGCCGGGATACCAGAGGATTGCCTTTGTTAACACTCAACCGGCTTTTGTCCAAACAAAATAACCTGTCCTTACCCGATTCCGTTTTGCAGGATAAGGCTAACCAGGTAACAGCGGAATACCTTGTTGGTTTTTTAAAAGAATCGGAGCTGGCGCTTAGTAAAACCAGTAGCCTGCCATGGAAAGATGCTTCAAGTGAAAACCTGGTAAAACCATCTGTATCGCCAGCATATTTTGGCCTCAGGGATACTGTTTATATACCTACCCGAAATGGCCTTGCTAAGCTTGCAGGTAGCGGAAGTAAAAAAAATGACATGGTATCCGTTGCAGTAAACGGACATACCATCCTTGATAAAATTTACCTCGAAAAAAAGGACTACACCGATGATATTGTTATTGATACCGGCCTTAATATGCTGGTATTGTTTGCAGATAATTTCGGAAATGAAATGCCTAATAATGGTAAATTAAGCCTTGAATTTGCTACCAAAAAATTACAGTTAAATTTTACCAACAGGGCAGATAGTGCTGCAACATTTATTGTAGTACCCCTTTATTGCAGTCACGATAAAAATAAAGATGTATGGTTTTCAGATTACATTCCTTCTGGTGCCGCCAGCCAACCTTTTCAGGCAAATGAAAAAATGGTGGGTAGTTTACTTTCCACATCCAGGCAGTTAACTTTAGCCTTATGGGATGATGCTGTAGAGGATGGCGACAGTATTTCTATAAAGCTAAACGGTAATTTTATTACCAAGGGGTTTCCGGTTTTAAAGCGACCTCAGTTTATAAAAGTTACCTTACAACCTGGTACCAATGCTATTTCGTTTATTGCAGATAATATTGGCTCAATACCACCCAATACATCAGTACTGGAAATTATTGACGGCATAAAAAGAAAGTCTTTTATGTTAGAATCTATTCCGGGTGAAAATAAAATTCTTCATATTTTTTACGATATAAAACCGGATTAGTTTTTAAATAATGATAGTGCATACCGTAGAAATGTTTATTCTTTTTTAAAAACATACCCACCTGCCGAAACACCATTTATTTTTCCCTCATTATCAAATTGAAACGTGTAGTAATCTGGCTGGTATTGAATTTTTTGATACACTACTTTAAATGTATTGAAATGAAAATGAGATAGCTTGCCGCTCAGCACATTGTTCACAATTACGGATGCCTGTTTATCATCAACCATAATTTTTATATTTCCATATAAATCGTCTTTATAAATGCCAGCATAGCCTTCAAGCGGTAAAGATGGTTGTGTATTGAGTGTTTGTACAGGAATGTTGGCAGTGTATTCATTTTCGCTGATTGTATGCAGGCTATCGTACAAATGTTTAAAAATAGTACTCCAATCGGTATTGCCACCTAGTTCAAAAAGGTCGATTGCTTTAAAAATAAGCGCATGCCTCAGTTCTGCATGATCGAGATTTCCAAACACATAAATGCCAAATTTTTTATCTGGTAGTTGTGCATGAATAGCTGTTTCACCTGCCAGGCTACCGGTATGAAAATTAAGTTTAAACCCTTTGTAATCTTGTTGAAACCATCCCATTGCATAAGTTGTAAAATTAGGTTTGGTTATTAGTTGGGTTGGATAATACTCACTTTCGGTTACCAGAGTTTTAGGTTGTAAAAGATATAGCCAGGTTGCAGGGCTTACCAATCGGCCATTTTTATATTTGCTGCTGTCAATCATTGCTTTCATCCAACGTGCAATATCATCGGCACAAGAGGAAACAGCGCCAGCAGGGCCAATTGCATCAGCAGTATCTTTATCAATAATGGTTATTTTACTATCAATTAAAAAATGAGGCTGTGCCAGATTTTCATCTTTTATTTCTTTTAAGGTAGCATAGGTATCAACCATACCCAATGGATTAAAAATTCTTTCTTTTATAAATACCTGCCATGGTTTACCTGCTATTTTTTCTATTACCTTACCCGCCACCAGGTAAAAAATATTTTGGTAAATAAATGATGAACGGAGAGAGTACGCAGGCTTTACCAATTGCATTTTGGCAAGTATTTCATCTGGCGTTAAATTATTATCGCCCCATAAAAAATCAGTATTGCCAACACCGGTAGTATGGGTAAATAAATCTTGTATGGTTAATTCTCTTGTTACATAGGGATCGTATAATGTAAAAGATGGCAGGTATTTAATTACCTGGTCTGTCCAGTGTATTTTTCCTTCATCAACCAATATGCCCATACATACTGCCGTCATGGCTTTAGTAGTAGAGGCGCAGGAAAACAACGTTTTGGTATTTACGATTTTATTAGTGCCCGTTTCTCTTACACCGTATCCTTTTGTAAATACAATTTCATTGTTTTGTACTATTGCTACGGCCATGCCGGGTATTTGCCAAACCTGCATTTCTTTTTGTAAATAGCTATTAAACGCAGCAATATTTTTACTTAATACTTGCTTTTTTGATTGTGCAGTACTGCCTGTAACTATGGCAAGGAT
>JBBQTZ010000188.1:0-9366 GCA_038234405.1 Chitinophagales bacterium | reverse complement strand
CCAGTCCGCTTTTTTATTTTTGTACAACCAGGCCAATTTGAGTGCCCTTCATGCAAAAGAAGGAGTAGCAGCCAAACCAGTCCTCTTTTTTATTTTTATACAATCACTACAATTTGAGTACCCTGCATGCAAAAGAGGGATTAGCAGCAAAACCAGTCCTCTGTCTTATTTTTCTAACAATTATAAATACATCTATAATCCAATTATAACTTAGCAACCGTTAACTGTAAATCTTACAAATCAGTATTAATAACTGCAATTGTCAGGGTAAAAATAAACTGCAACGAGTACGTTTTAAATTGTAGTAGCAATTATTGTAATTAAAGGTATTGCTGATATTGGCGGTGGCAAAAGTGCATTTTAAATGGTAGCAGCATCATTGTATGGCGGGTACACCAACCACGGCCAAGCCTCATTTGGTATTTAGGATAGTTTGGTTCGTTTTTAATCCAATTTCTGTTACTACACCAACCACGGCCAAGCCTCATTCGGCTGTTTGGGATAGTTTGGTTCGTTTTAATCCAATTTCTGTTAATAAACCAACCACGGCCAAGCCTCATTCGGGTGTCGCCATAAACAGAAACAGGAAGCAACAATTTTAAATTTATCCGCCACAAAAGGCAAGTGTGCCATACAATTCAATCAATAAATGATTTTTTTCATTTAACAATATGATTTTGATTACTTTATAAAGTGAGGTAGCAGCAATACATTTGCAGAAATTCTCTTATTTTTTTATTTATGACTAAAACTATATTCATTGCAACTACTGAGCCATATAGTGGAAAATCTATTGTGGCGCTTGGTATAGTAAATATGCTATTGGCAAAAGCCCGCAAAGTTGGCTATTTTAAACCCATCATTAATGCAGATGTAGAAGGTAAAAAAGATGGTGATATTGAAACAATGTTAAATCACTTCGGCCTAAAAATAGCCTACGAAGATACCTTTGCCTATACCCGGCAGGAGGCTATGCGACAAATGGAAAAAGAAGCAGGCGGCGAATTGATCAATACTATTATCAGAAAAGTAAAACAACTGGAAGAAGCATACGACTGTATTGTAATAGAAGGCAGCGATTACCTTGGCGAAGGCACTGCTTTTGAATTTGAAACCAACGTAACCATTGCCAAAAACCTAAATGCACCGGTGGTAATGGTAGTATCTGGCGAAAACAAAACGGTAGATCAAATGATAAACACCCTGCAGGCTGTGCAGCGTAATTTTGAAAATCGTGATGTGCAATTACTGGCTGTAGTAGCCAATAAAGTAAAGCCATCAATGGCAGAGGAGGTAAAGCTGCAATTGACCCGGCATATTACACGGGGAACCATTTTATCTGTAATTCCAGAAGATAAAAACCTGCAAAATCCCACTGTAAAAGAAATAAACGAACAGTTGGGCGGTACATTGCTTTTTGGTGAACAACAATTAACCAACCAAGTAGATAATTTTGTAACAGGCGCCATGCACTTACCTCATTTTTTAGATCATATAAGAGAAAATGTACTGATTGTAACTCCCGGCGATCGGGGTGATATTGTTATTGGTGCCTTGCAGGCAAGTCTATCTGTAAATTATCCTAAAATAGCTGGCATTGTATTAACAGCAGGTATTGTACCGGAAGAGCCGGTAATGCGTTTGTTAAACGGATTACAAACAGTATTGCCAATTATATCTGTTAAGGAAGGCACCTTTCATGTAACTAAACTTTTGGGAGCCATCAAATCTAAACTTACAGCAGATAACAGTAAAAAAATTGAATTAGCCATCAGTACTTTTGAAAGGTATGTAGATGTAAATATGCTCGATGAAAAAATCATCACTTTTGTACCAGAAGGCATTACCCCACACATGTTTCAATACCAGCTTGTAAAACGAGCTAAAAAACATGTAAAGCATATTGTGCTGGCAGAAGGTAATGACGATCGCATACTAAAAGCTGCTGCCCGCCTCATTAATCAGGAAATTGTAACACTCACTATACTTGGTGTTGAAAGCGACATTGCAGCAGCAATAAAACGACTAGGTTTACAGCTCAATTTAAAAAAGGTAACCATCATCAATCCGGTTAATGCTGCAAATTTTGCAGACTATGCAGCTACGCTGTATGAAGTAAGAAAAACTAAAAATCTTACGCTCGAAGGTGCAACAGATTTAATGACAGATGTATCATATTATGGAACCATGATGGTACACAAGGGCCATGCAGATGGAATGGTTTCCGGTGCTGTACATACCACACAGCATACCATTAGGCCGGCCCTGCAATTTATAAAAACCAAACCAGGCATTTTTACAGTATCCTCCGTATTTTTTATGTGCCTGCCAGATAGGGTTTCTGTTTTTGGCGATTGCGCCGTAAACCCCGACCCTACTGCAGAACAACTGGCAGAAATCGCCATCTCCTCAGCAGAAAGCAGCAAGCTATTTGGTATAGAGCCACGCATTGCAATGCTCTCCTACTCTTCCGGCTCATCGGGCGAAGGGGCAGATGTTGATAAAGTTAGACAAGCCACTGCCATCATTAAAGCAATAAGGCCCGACCTTAAAGTTGAAGGACCCATTCAATATGATGCCGCAGTAGATCCCGAAGTAGGACAGCAAAAACTACCCGGTTCAGAAGTAGCAGGCAAGGCAAGTGTGCTCATTTTCCCCGATTTAAATACCGGCAACAATACTTACAAAGCAGTACAGCGGGAGACTGGCGCACTCGCCATTGGCCCAATGTTGCAAGGGCTCAACAAACCTATCAACGACCTTAGCCGTGGCTGTACGGTAGATGATATTTTTAATACCGTAATTATTACAGCCATCCAGGCGCAGCAGCAATAAAAACCAGGGCGTTGTGAGCGGTAAACTTTACAGGTAAAAATTTAAACAGTACTTTGAGCTATAAGCAAAGGGTGTATTTCAAATGGTAACTCCCAATTTAAATCTTTAGGGGGCATACACAAAGGCTTGTCCGTGGCAGGCAACCTCACCGATTACTAAGTGCTGCCACAATTTTAAATACACCAAAAACAAACAGCCATCAATAGTAAATGTTAGGCTACAAACCAAGGCAGTTGCACAAAAAAGCAACAGGTTATTTAAAGCCCAATTTTAAAAAGATAAAATTACTTAACCTTACTTTAAAATAGGTTGTACATTAACAGCTTTTACCAGCAACAAAATCAATAGCTAACAAATAAAAAAATAATAAACCCCTACTACGTTAATGAACATATTTGTAATTAATACCGGCAGCAGTTCAATCAAGTACCAACTGTTTAAAATGCCTGATCAAAAGCCAGTCTGCAGCGGCCTTGTTGAGCGGATAGGTTTAGAAGATGCCGTAATTACCCATAAAATTTATAATGCCGGGGAAGAAACGATTGTAAAAGAAACGTTGCAATTGCCCAATCATGAAGCAGGTTTGCACGAAGTAGCCCGTTTGCTTACAGATAAAGTAATTGGCGTACTACAAAACCCGGAAGATATTGATGCAGTAGGCCATCGGGTGGTACATGGCGGAGAAAGTTTTAAAGCCACCGCTATTATTACCAAAGCTGTAAAAGACAAAATCCAGCAACTTTTTTCATTAGCACCCCTTCACAATCCTGCAAATTACCTGGGCATACAGGTAGCAGAAAAGATATTTACAAAAGCAAAACAGGTAGCAGTATTTGATACCGCATTTTACCAAACCATGCCCGAAAAAGCTTTTCGCTATGCCATTCCAGATGAGTTTTATACCAAACACCTCATTAGGGCCTATGGCTTTCACGGCACATCACATAAATATGTAAGCGAGCAGGCAGCCGCTTATCTAGGTAAAACAAATGCCAAATTAATTACCATTCACCTCGGTAATGGTTGCAGTATAACAGCCATAGATGCAGGCAAAGCAGTAGATACAAGTATGGGTTTTGGCCCGGTAGGCGGCCTCATAATGGGTACCCGTTCCGGAGATATTGATGCATCAATCATTTTTTATTTAATAGACAAACTTGGTTATACCCCACAGCAGGTAAGCGACTTACTCAATAAAAAAAGTGGATTGGTTGGCCTTACGGGCCTTAGCGATATGAGAGATATTAGTATTGCCATAGCCGCCGGCAACAAAAAAGCTATACTTGCCGCAGAGCTTTATGCGTATCGGATAAAAAAGTTTATCGGTGCTTTTACAGCCGTTCTTGATGGGGTAGATGCAGTAATATTCACCGCAGGCGTTGGCGAAAACGCAGCTTATATCAGGCAGCAGGTATGTAAAAATATGCAATACCTCGGCCTGCACTTAGATGAAGAAAAAAACGAACACCCAACCCCCGGTATAAGGGTAATAAGCAAAGAAGCTGCACCAGTAAAAATATTGGTAATACCTACCAATGAAGAGCTTGAAATTGTAAAACAATGCTATCAATTGCTCACCAACAACTAAAACATGCTCTAAATAGAGTACAATTATCTCCAGGAATAACAGACGCCCGTTCCCTAAAACCAGTAGAAAAAAAGGCACTTTTGGGGCTATCAGCATTGTAGCAATAAGCAACATTGGTTGGGGCTATTCGCTTCAAGTCCTCGCCATGCTGCGTTGCACTTCGCCTGCCTCCGGGCTTTCCCCTTCTATCCCCAGCCCTTGAGCAGTTGATTATTAATTTGGCTTTTATTACAATATCACAAAAGAAACCAACCAGTAACAACAACTGACTTTTAAAATGTAGCTCATAATTTAGGCAGACTGAGTACATAAAAAGGGATATTCGTGGTTAGTTACAAGCCTTGCTTAGCGTACTTACTAACAACTAAGCGCTAGCACTCTATTAGGTGATTAGTGTGCTTACTACCTCATTAAGCACTGCCTCAAATTTACACTGCACAACAGCAATAAGTAAACCCCGAAAGAGCTATATATTACCACAGCAAAATATTATTTTAAAAATAGTTGCATAATTATTATGATTGTATTAAAATATTTACTAAGTTGTACAAAATTTAAAGCAGATTTTTACTTGTGTTACCCAGGTAAGGCAACACCGTATTTAATTAGAATTACCTGATTCAATAATGTAATATTTATAAGCTTGCAGCACAATTAAATAGGATAGAAAATAGTTGTAAAACCATTTTTTTTAAAAAAGTGCAGCGCAAATGTAGTTTTACTGTAAAAACAGCGCAGCCAAAATTCAGCAGTAAAATAATTGAAGCAGGCAAACACCTGTTAAACACAGTAAAACAAAAGCAAAACAGCAACAAGTACTTTTAAATTTTTCCGGAGCAGACAGTAAAAGAGAAACTTAGACAATTTAAAAGCCGCACAACACAGTGGTAATTTTAAGTAGTAATAAAAGAAATGGTAAGCACAAAAAGTCCGGTAGATGATTTTTTTTAAAGATGGCGGCTTAAAGTGTTCCGGAAACTTACGCAACTGAAAGTTTATTAATATACACCCTGTAAGTAACTGATAATCAATAAAACCTTATTTTTGGACTTGCCGCTTATTGCGTAAGTTTACGAGTTGCCTGCAACCCTTGCGTAACACCCTGCAAATTCAGATAGACATAAACAAATCATTATGAAACAAAGACACTTTTATTTTTTATTTTTAACATTACTCTTTTCTGCAACAAGTTTTGGGCAGACACAAAATATCATTGAACGAGTAAACAATAAAGACCCAACACTTTCAATTTATAAAGCGAAAGATGGAGGGAATTATGTTGTTGCAGCAGCTATTGACAAACAAACACACATTTCATATCTACTTTCTTGCTTTGGACAAATTGTAGACTCAACACACATTGCAGATGGCGATTACGAATTTATACTAAACAAAAAATCGACACCGTTTAAACATTATAACGCTATTTGCGACAAAATTTTAGAACTAGCAAACACTGCAAAAGGACAACTTCGTAAGAATGGAAAAATAAATACAAAATGGCAATATGCAAGTTTGATAAGTGAGTATTTACCAGCTTTAAAAACAAGCCCAAGCAGTTTACAAAAAATTATTTTCTTCGACGACCTTTGCCAATCCTATTTAGTTTCTAAATGGCTTGTAAATAATCCTAATCCCAAATACTTTACAGAAGATACGGCTACACTTTACACAAAGTTTGACAAAGTAAAAGCAGGAACAATGCTTTTAAAAACAGACACAACAATTTATTACAACCAAAATAATATAGCAAGAGCGTACAAAGCTATTTTACTAAACAAAAATGCAAAACTGTTTTATTATGACAGAGACAATATTCTAATTGACAGTCTACCATTAAATCCAAAAAAGGTTTCAGTTGTGATAAAACAAAAAACTGATGTATTCTTACTTTACAGAGGTTGGCTTGAAATGCAAAAGCAATCAATTGAGGAAGGCATTAGGATTTTAGATTCAACAAACAGGAAATATCCAAACACGTTAGTTCAATTTGCAGACAACAAGACGAGCAATATTGATGAAATAATATTTGAGGCAAAACAATCTTTAGCAAGGACAATTTATAATATTAGTGTCGCTTCAATCCCAGACCCAAAAGCAATTGCAACATTCTTACATGAAGAATACAAAAACGTTGAGGTAAATAAATCTTTACTTACTGCATTAGATATTGGCTACATTTCAACATTTACACGGGGTAATAAAATCTATGAACTCACAGACCATAGAGGCAATGTATTAGCAACTGTTAGCGACAAGAAAATTCAAGTTGATGCAAATAATGATGGAATAGTTGACTACTATGTTGCAGATGTTGTAAGTGCTACGGACTATTCAACATTTGGTGCTCAATTACCAGGAAGAACTTATCAAAGTGAAAAATATCGTTACTCTATAAACGGGCAAGAAAAAAGTGATGAGCTAAATCCAAATCTTACCACTGCAATGTATTGGGAATATGACAGTAGAATTGGAAGACGTTGGAATACAGACCCAAAGCCAGTTGTTGGCGTAAGTGATTATGCTGTTTTTGACAACAATCCAATTTTAAGAACAGACCCTGATGGAGATTGTCCCATTTGTGGTTTGATTGGTGCAGGTATTGGTGCATTAGTTGGTGGTGGAATTGAAATTGCAACTCAACTATATAAAAATCGTGGTACTAATAATTCATTAAATTGGAAAGCTGTTGCGGGAAGTACTTTACAAGGTGCAATTACAGGAGGTGTTGCAGGTTTAACAGGCGGTGCAAGTTTGATTGTTACTGTTACTGCATCAGGAACAGCGAATGCAGTTGGTGGTGCTGTAAACAATGCAATTCAAGGTAAAAAAATTACTGTACGTTCTGTTGCCACAGACTTTGCAATTGGTGCAGTTACAGGTGGTATTACTCACAATTTGGCTAAAACAAATATAGTTGCACAAAGTCTAACTCAACAAGAAGGACGAATCATTAATTATACATTAAATAATGGGAAAATTCTATTTAACAATTCTATGAAAAATTCAGGTAGCTTTGATTTTGTGGTAAAAGGTGGAAAAGTTTTAATTGGCGAAGGACATTATTTTATGAGTGCCAATAGTAAAATTGTTGCAGGTGCAGGGACTATAAGTATTGAAAATGGTGTAATTAAAACCATCACAAATTGGAGTGGACATTACAAGCCATCTGCTTCACAAATGAGTGCTGCTGTAAAAATGCTTACAAAAGCAGGGTTTAAATTTGCAAAAGGCTTTGATAAAGTAATAACAAAGTAAATGATAAAAAAAATAATCCATATTGACCAAATTATATCTAAAAGTCGATTTAATAAAACAGTCTTTAAGCAGATTAATATTTGTATTAGTACAAACTCTAAAAAAAAGCTTCAAAAAGCAGTTGAAATTTTAGAAGAAGATAAAATCACATTTACGATTAGGAAAGTTAATTTATTCAAATGGAAAATATTAATACAAATCCCTTCAATAGGAATTTTTGACGAGTTAGAATACCAAAGAATTGTTGGGAAATTTTTTATATTTTCATCTCGGTTCTATTTAAACCTTGAAACTATTGGCATATTAGATTAATTATAAATAGGGCAGCAGGCAACATTGGGTTTTGTGCAAGTGGGGCAGACGTAAGTACAATCGGCTTTTTGTTCTTTATTGGGCTTCAGTTCCAGCTTGACAAGCATCGCCGAGCATTAGTTCTTTTTTTGTACATTTGTTTTTCAATTAGCAGCGGTTACGGGCAGAAGGAATTCTATTTCCCCACCTGCACAAAGCCCTGTTCGTTATGCGTCATGCTGGTGTGACGTCGTAAAATGAAAGTAACTGCAAGAAATAGACAAAATTAAAACGGAAAACGATTTTACAAATTTCGATTTTAAACTTGACCTAAATTTTGAATGAAAGAAAAATCCTGTTAAAGCTTTTGGACAAATTGCTAAAATCTATGAACGACTTGCCGCTGCTGACAAGCATGTTCTATATTACATATTACCAAATGCGAAACTTTAATATCAATTAGCTCACAAACAATAATCTTAAAAAATAAAATTCAATGAAAGTAACAGAATCCTTTCCACATCCTAATCTTGATAATCACAAGATTCAAATAGGAGTTTCTACTTGGACAGAAAGTAATTCAGTAGACGAGCAAACTGAATCTATAAGACGAGCCGTTTATAATGAAGAAGGCAAATTCAGCCCTCATGGTTCAAGCGAAATTCCAATGGAAGACATGACATTGTTAATTCGTACGTGCATTCAACGAGACAGAATAAGTCGTAATGAAATGACTGACATTTTAAACGATATTTCTGCATCAATGCAAAGACTACCTTAACGGAAGACAGTAGCACGAACGCATAACAAAGGTATTGCTGCAAGCAGGGCAGGACGTTGTTGTGCGACCTGAAAAGGTCTTGGTCGGATAGTTTTATACGGGCATCCGTAAGAAAAACCTACTCTTCCACGAGTAGTAGCTTACCGGTACTGCGGCTTGAGTAATCGGGCGGTAGTAAGCATCCGGGACAATGAACCGAGCAGTCGCAAGACTGGATCTCGAAATCCGTGAGGAAGTTGAGATAACCGATAGACTTAATCGGTGTAGGGCTAAGCTGGGTGGTATGCGCAAATTAATTGAATGAACGCTAGAATCACCGTCACCTGCAAGGAGCTTAGGGGTTTGACAAAGTTTTCCAAGCTTCGGCCAAAACGGCAACGACATGAGTTAAACTGTTAGCAACTCAGTTTACGTGGATAATCAACATGTCCGGTGAATAGTTCGGCGCTAACCCATCCGTGTCCAATCATGACAACAGGGAAACCCCGTGTACCGCCCTGTACTAACAGGGCAGGCTACCTGCAAAGGTAGCTGTTGGGAGGCGGGAGTAAGAATGGGCAAAAAGCAAACGGGTAGCGGTAATAGCTACTATAGGGGTTGTAACATTACCCTG
>JBBQTZ010000187.1:0-9373 GCA_038234405.1 Chitinophagales bacterium | reverse complement strand
ACCCGCAACCATGCTGCAACAAAACTGGTACAAACTGCAAGATTATTTTCAGACAGATCAATTCAAGTATTTAAAAAATGATACCAGTTTTAAATTAAACAGACTTACGTTTATGTATGCACCTGCAAAAGAAGAAAAAACGGCAGCCTTAAATTTTCATTTAACGGCAGCAGAAAAAAAAGATGTAATTGCCTCTTTTAACACCCGCTACAACCAGCAGATACTACAGCAATTTTTATGGCTTATAAAATGACGGAGGCAATTATAATTAAAAAATTTTGTCCTGGTTTTCGGTAGCATGCTGTATTACCAATGTATCAAACACCATTTCTTTATTTTGAAGTGCCTCTCTCAATATATCATTAATTGTTACAACACCTTTAAACAACTGCCCATCAAACACAATAAGGTAACGGGTTTTGTGGCTGTTAAGTATTTCCATACAATGCTCTACAGTATCTTGCATACCTACTATTGGCAGCGAAATATTCATTACTTCTTTTACCGTGCAGCTATCACTATGCAAACCTTTTAAAATAACGTTTCTGCTATAATCCCTTTCAGAAAAAATACCTGCAAAACCTGTAGCATCATTTACCACCAGGTAACTTAGGTTTACAGAGTTCATTAAATGCAACGCTTCAATTACTTTTGCTTCTGCATCTATTCCGTTAAAAACAGGCGACTTGTGTTGTAAAATATTTGCTACTGTACGCATAAAATATTAATTTTTAGTTAGACTATAAAGTTAGCGTAACCTTTACAAATTTTATAAATAATAGTTTGTAAGGTTAATATTTTATTCATACACAAACACTTTTTCTTTTTACATACCGATATTAAAGTTTGGGTACATTTTAAATTATTGCTCCCACTATCGGCCAGAGGATACACCAACCAAAGCCAGGCCGTTGTTACTGTACTCACCAACAACCAAATGCTGCGTCAATTTGAAACGCACTCTAAAGCTTTACATCAGGTTTTTTTTCACTCATTTTTATTGATGCTGCTAAAGCCTAATTTTTTTATGGCAGATGTTGGCTATATATACAAAGACCTACGCTATCTTAACCCAAACTTTGCAATTGAAAAACTTATTTCGATTTCCACTGCAAAAGCCAGCAAGAACTTGAACGGTGCTTAAGGCTGTATTAATCTAAACGCCCTTGGTATAACCTGTACAGAAAGTTTTTGCTTAGTTTCTGCCGGATCGCCATCTACATGCAGAGGTGCCATAGAAGGATTATTTATTACAATTCTGGCTGTTTGAAAGTATAGAATATCTTTTTTATGAAAACTATTAGCTGTATAGTCGCCAATTTTACCATTTTTAAGTTGATTATACAAAGCCCAAAGCAGTTTGATTTTACTCATTTTTTTTACCACTACTATATCCAGCAATCCATCGGTAAGGCTTGCTTTGGGTGCAATGGTAACCTGGTTGCCAAACTGGTTACTGTTGGCAATGCTGATAAAATATGCTTGTATGGTGCATTTTTCTCCTTTGTTTACTATTTCAAATTGGTAAGTAGTAGCAGATAAAAAGTTTAAGATGGTTTGTTTTATATAGTTAAACAGCCCTCTTTTATTTTGTTTGGCAAAATCGTGCGCCACCTGGGCATCAAACCCAACTCCGCAAAGCATACAACTAAAAGTAGTGTTAATAAAAAATGAATCAATATATGATGGGGTACCATTAAAAACAATATCCAATGCCTTTTCTATTTGGCTCGGTATTTTAGCCGCAAAAGCAAGTCCATTGCCAGAGCCCATGGGAATTATGCCAATATTTACTGGCTCATCAATTAATGTTGCTGCAATTTGGCTTATTGTGCCATCGCCTCCACAAACTACAATATCTGTAATTTGTTCAGTACTAATTTTATCTTTTAAAAAATCGTATTTGCCTGCAGCGTTGGTAGGTAAAATCTGATAAGTAATTTTTTTAAGTTTGGTTCTTTCCTCAATTAATTGCAGCAATTTATCTTTCCCTTTAGTACCAGATATTGGATTAACAAAATATACAATATTACGATTCATGCAGATAAATACTATTGTAAAAAGAATTGCTAAATCCCTGCAAGTTATTTTACACTTTTAAATTTGGCTGCAATAATAGGCCTTTTTTTAATATGTTAAGCCAAAATTGATAAATTATAATACTCATATCGATTTTTACCACTTAATTAAGGCACTTGCCCAGGTAAATCCACTTCCAAAAGCAGCTAAACAAACAAGATCACCTTCCTTAATTTTACCCTGCTGCCAAGCTTCGCACAGAGCTATAGGCACAGATGCAGCAGTAGTATTACCGTAATACATGATGTTATTATACACCTGTTCATCTTTTAGTTGCAACTTTTGTTGTACAAACTGCGAAATTCTAAGATTTGCCTGGTGCGGTATTAGCATGTCAAGGTCTGCTGTTGTAAGTCCGTTGGCTGTAAGAGATTCAATAATTACTTCTGGAAATTTTATGATTGCTTTTTTAAAAACGGCTGGCCCATCCATAAATGGAAAATTTTGTGCGTTATCAATCATAGCCTTGCTCATAAACATTTCTCCTACTTCGGCATCATCAAAATCGGCCACTATATTATCCATCCAAAAATTAGCATGTGTACCAGGGTTGTACATAGCCAATATCTCTGCACTTGCTCCATCGCTATGCAAATGAGTGCTAAGTATGCCCTGTCCTGCTTTTGTTGTTGGCTGCAATACCACTGCACCTGCGCCATCACCAAATATTACTGATACATTTCTGCCTCTTGTGCTAAAGTCTATTCCAAAAGAATGCTTTTCGCTGCCTATTACCAGTATGTTTTTGTACATGCCTGTTTTAATAAACTGGTCGGCTATTGAAATGGCGTACACAAAACCACTGCATTGGTTTCTAATATCAAGCGCACCCACTTCTTTCATTTGTAAAGCACGCTGTACCAATACGCCACAACCAGGAAAATAATAATCCGGACTGAGGGTGGCAAAAATGATAAAGTCAATATCCTGTGCTGTAATGCCAGCCCTTTCAATAGCAATTTTTGCCGCTTCAATACCCATCGTTGCTGTTGTTTCGTCTGTTCTATGAGCGTAGCGACGCTCCTGAATACCAGTGCGTTCCTGTATCCATTCATCGGAGGTATCCATGTATTTTTTGAGGTCGTTATTGGTAACAATGTTTTCGGGCACATACATTCCAATACCAGCAATCTTTGTTTGGTTCATACAACAAGCGAATTTAAATGAAGGGGCAAATTACAACTTTGTAAAACAAATATCATGAACTGCATATTTTCTAAAAATTTAGTTAATCCTTTTTAAATCTTTTAAAACAAACCACTCATCATAAGATGGCATTTGCCTTGTATGGTAATGATACCCTATAGCTGCTTTTAATGCTTTGCTACTTTTTACATACATAGCTGTAAAATGTTCTGAAAGTGAAATAATGGAAATGCCTTTTGCAAGCTGTTTTAACTCTGCTATATACACTTTACCGCCAATGGTAGTACTTAAAAACTGGTATTTGCCAATGGTAGAAATAAATGCCGTACCCTTAATAGTGTCGTTTGCAATTACTTTACAAGGTTTTAACTCGTCAATACAACCTGTAATAGCTATATCATACTCCCTATCTGTTCTTCTGGTAAAATTTATTTTTATAACATCTTCTTTATAGTGTTTATCATCCGAAGGCTTGGGTACAAAAGCAGCCCAGTTACCCAGCAAGTTATCATCAATAAGTTTAGATGGTTCTTCGTCAATTGCATAAGGTGATTCATAAGGACAGCCGCAAAGAAAAGCAGCAATAACGCCCAGTGAAATTATTTGCAATGATTGCTTCATTTTACCGTTGTAGATTTATTTCGATACAGGCAATTTATAAAAAAATTAGATATAATTGTTGAATGGTTACATTTAAAATTATTGCAACTACAGGTTGGCGATGATGGCTGCAAACCCCGGCCAAGGAAATAATTATTTTGCCGGGGCATTTAAACCCAGCTATTGCAGTTAAAATTCTATAGGATTATTTATTTTTCGGCAACGCCTTTATAATTTTGAGTTAGCATCTGTTTACTTTTTTTCTTCCGATTTTTTCGGGACAGGTTGATAAAAAAAGTTATAAAAAAAATCAAGCCCGCCCAGCCTGAGCCAATGGGACGGGCCCGTTCGAATGGCTCAGGCCGGGCTTTATTTCTTAACGGCTGATGGAGAAAATTTCCAGCACTTTTTATTCAAGGCCATAACCAGCCTTCGATTACGAACAAAATACCTAATCCTTAAATTCTATTACAGCGATAAATCACTTCAAATACATAGCTTTCAGAACATTTTTACCATTAACTATCAAACAAAATTAACCTGAAACACTTATCGGTATTGCATTAGAAAACCTTATTAAAATTTTAATTGAAAAGTTGAGTTAATCTACTTATTTACTGTAGTTGGTATTGCTTTTATCCAAACATTGCCGAGCCAACCGCCAGCTTCCATTAGCCATGCAATACCTACATGTACAATTAGTCCGCCCCATATACTACCGGTATTAAATGCTATAATAGCAAGTATTAAGCCACCCCAAAAGCTACTGATTGCCTCGGCCATCGGTTTACCAAAATGTATGATACAATAAAAGCATGCTACAGGAATAATGCAATGTGTACCACATATTTTCATGAGAGCTAAAACTAGAAAACCTCTAAAAAAAATTTCGATACTTAAAAAATCGAATCCATAGCACAATTCAAAAACAATTTGTCGCCAATAATTTGTAAAGTGAACAATGGGTATATGTTGCAGCAGTTTAGCTTTGGGGTAAACCTGCAAAAAATCTTTTTGGGTGCTTGCCCAGGCTAGCAGCGGCAACATTAACAACAACATAATCAAATAAGGCTGCAGGCTTTGCAAGGGTTTAATACCATAAAAAGGCTGGTTTCCCCTGTCTTTAATCCACCAAATAATAAATACCGGTATTATTAAAACAAATGCCCTAACTACCCAACTTATGCTGCGTAAATAAAACTCTTTATCCACACCCGGCCATTGGGTGGTAACCCAATTTTGATGGAAATTAAAATTTACCCGAAAAGAAAAAAATGCTGGTGCAAGTAATACTATTATCCAAAACCAGGTATTGGTATAAAAAGTACAGTTTTTATAAAAAAAACCTTGTAACAAAAAGGCTGTTACAAAAGGAATAGCATACAATAGATAGTATGCAAAAAAACCTGCCAACGTTGATTTAGCGTAAGCGGCTAATTTATTTTCGAGCCCATGCCAGTAGTTTAAGTAAATGAGCAATGCCAGCATGGCAATAATAAGCAACAAGTAAAAAAGATTAAACTCTTTTTGATAAAACTCTTTAATGTATTTAAAAATCAGACTCAATAAAAAATGATTTACGCAGGTTTTTTACCCAGCTTACGCAGTAGAAATTTATTACCAACTTCTAATACCTGCAATTGGTTAGTTAAAATAAATAAAAATATGTATTTGATACTTTATGGTTCTTTAGTTTATTTAGTGGAATTTAATGATTTTGAGTACTTAGTTTTTTAACTCACTGCTTACCAATACAATTCTAAAATAAATGGGTGCATCCCAAATTGTCGCTCCTGATTTCGGTCGGTGAGGACACCGACCGAGGCTTAGGAGTACTCAGTTTTTTCAACTCACTGCTTACCAATACAGTTCTAAAATAAATATCGGCAACCTTGTTAAAAGATATTTTTACCAAGTTTACCGAAGAACCTATTTTATTAATTTGTGTAACGGAACACCTATCCAGCTTTTAACGGTGCATTGAGCGTTTGCCAAAGTAAATCTTTTAGTTCTGGCAAGCCTTGCCCCGTTACAGATGAAATAAAAATATGAGGAACTTTAGGGGGTAATTCTTTTGCAATAGCGGCTCGTAATTCATCATCCAGCATATCATTTTTACTAATGGCAATTACAAAATCTTTTTGCAACATCTCCGGGTTGTATTGTTCCAGTTCATTTACAAGAATTTCAAATTCTTTTTTATGATCAGCACAGTCTGCCGGTATAAGAAAAAGGAGGATAGAATTACGTTCTATGTGGCGTAAAAAACGATGACCAAGGCCTTTACCTTCGGCAGCGCCTTCAATAATACCCGGTAAATCTGCAATACAAAAGCTTCTTCCATCCCTATAATCTACCATACCCAATTGAGGGGTAAGCGTAGTAAAAGCATAATCGGCAATTTTGGGTTTGGCGGCTGTAAGTACCGAAAGCAGGGTTGATTTTCCTGCATTGGGAAAACCCACCAAACCAATATCTGCCAATACTTTTAGCTCAAGCAGTTTCCAACCCTCAGTACCCGTTTCGCCGGGTTGGGCATATTCTGGTGCCTGATTGGTAGATGTTTTAAAATTACTGTTGCCCAAACCGCCCCGGCCACCTTTTACCCAAATTACTTCTTGTCCATCTTCCAGAATTTCAACTTCTTTAAGGCCTGTTTCATCATCTTTTGCAATGGTACCCAGGGGCACTTCTATAATAATATCTTTACCAAACTTGCCTGTAGAATTATTTTTATCGCCACTTCCACCATCTTCTGCCAGTACATTTTTATAGTAACGCAGGTGGAGTAATGTCCATAATTGTGAGCTGCCACGTAAAATAATATGAGCACCACGTCCGCCATCGCCGCCATCCGGGCCTGCCATTGCATTGTACTTGGTACGCATAAAATGCCTGCTGCCTGCTCCGCCATGCCCACTTCGGCAGAAAATGCGTATGTAATCTATAAAGTTTGATTTTTCCATTTGTACCTGCAAAGGTAAATAGTTAACAAAGAAAATATACCTGTAAAATATAAAACCCACAAAGCTGTGGGTTTTATATTTATTATTTATAAGGTGCAGTGCAATTAAAATTACATCAATGCTTTTGCTAACTAATTACCTTTCACCTTCTACCGGCGGCAAATCCCTCTTAAGCATTTCGTTTCTGTTAGCAATTTCCCATGCGGTATAAAAAATCATTTTTATCCTTTTTTGGTACAAATCCCAGTTTATTTTTTCAATGGTATCTGTAGGTTTATGATAATCTGCCTTTAACATACCATCATAAAAAAACAAAACAGGTACACCTTTGCGGGCAAAATTATAATGATCACTACGAAAGTAAATACGGTTAACATCTTGTGGATCGTCATATTTATAATCCAATACCAGATTAGTATATTTATTATTGGCAGCTTCATTAATTACAGGTAAATCGCTGCTTAGTTTGTCGTGACCTATTACGTACACATAATTTAGTGTGTCAGGTAAATTTCTTTCGGTATCCAATCTGCCAACCATATCAATATTAAGATCAACGCTGGTTTTATCTAAAGGATATATCGGATTTTCTGAGTAATACTGGCTACCCCAAAGGCCTTTTTCTTCTCCACTAACAGTCATAAATACCATTGTTCTTCTTGGTCCTTGTCCATCTGCCTTTGCCTTTGCAAAAGCTTCAGCCATCGCCATTACTCCGCAGGTACCGCTACCATCATCATCTGCACCATAATATATTATATCGCCCCTAATGCCAAGGTGATCGTAATGGCCGGTAACAAAAACATATTCATCTTTTTTATCGGATCCTTCTACTACGCCCAAAACATTGCTGGCTTTAATTACCTGTTTTTCTTTTTTAAATTGAAAATTAAAGGATGCATTTATCTGCTCATAATGGGTAGTTTCAAAAATTGCTGAAAGCTTAGCCGCATTTATCAAACTATCTATTGGCCATTTGGCAAAAACCCTTTTGGCGGTTTCGAAGGATGCTACAAGGTAATTAGTTTTATCTACTTTGCCAGCAGCGGGGTAATAAACAGCAGTTTTACTGTTGTTGGCAACTACCCTTTCATTTAACAATGGCATAGCAGGATTAATTACTATGGCAGCGATTGCGCCTTTTTGTGCTGCAATTTGCATTTTTACAGCAACACCCGGATAAGTATATTTCGAATTTTTTGCTGAACCAGTTAATAAATACTTTCCACCTGCCTTTGGCTCGCCCAATAACATTACCACTACTTTTCCGGTTACATCCAGGTTTTTATACTCATCATATTTATCATCGCTTATACCGTATCCTACAAATACAAATTGACTTCCATCTATTGTTTTATTGCTGTTGTTGATAGCAGTTACAAAATAATCTGTGCCATACACAAGCTGCGAGTTATCTATTTTTACAAGGCTTGCGGTAACATCCATCGAATCTTGATTAAGTGGATATAACTGCTGGTAGCTGCCATTCAGCGCCACCGGGGCTTTTAATCCGATGGCTTTAAACTGAGCTTCAATGTAGGCCGCAGCTTTTCGCTGCCCAATAGTACCTGTTTCCCGTCCTTCCATTTCTGCACCTGCAATTACAGTGAGGTGCTTTTTTAATAGATTGATACTAATTATGTTTGCATAGCTTTCTGAAACATCTTTTTGAGCTAATAAATTTTGTACTAAAAGGATTAAACAAACCACTGTAAACGCTTTTTTCATAGAGTATTTTTATTGAATGTATTGTGTTGAAGTATTAATGTAACGATATATTTTAACAGGCAATCTTCTCTACCCTGTCTGCATGTCTGCCCGCTTCAAAGGCTGTATTCATAAATACATCCAGCATTTTTTCTGCATCGCCATCCCTAACAAAGCGAGCCGGAATGCAGATAATATTGGCATTATTGTGTTTGCGGGCAAGTTCGGCCAACTCTTCGCCCCAGCAAATTGCTGCCCGTACACCCTGGTGCTTGTTGGCAGTAATTGCTACACCATTTGCACTTCCACAAAGTAATACTCCAAAAGCAGCATCTCCGTTTTCTACAGCAAAGGCTACCGGATGAGCAAAATCGGGGTAGTCAACAGAGTCTTTGGTATAAGTACCGTAATCTTTAAATGTAATATTTTCTGCTTCTAAAAAAGAAATAAGATCTTCTTTGCAATCGAAACCTGCATGATCGCAGCCAATTGCTACTGGTAATTTTAAATTGAATGGTGACATGGCAATGGATATTTAATTGATAATTGAAAATTTGTTATTAGATATTTATATATAACTAGCGTAAATAAATCAATAAGCTTTTAGTTTAAAATTTAATAGTTTAAGATACATTCACTTTACGTGTCTAATCGCCAGTTTGGTTTGCTTGCCAAACGATTAATTAGGTAGAATTTTAAAAAATTAATTATTAAAAGTAAATCATTATCAACTGTTTAACCTTGTCATTTTAGCTCCATTCTTTTGCTTCTTCCTTTGCTTTATTTTTTTCTACTCTCATTGCCAACAATATACTTATCCAATAAAGCAGGGTGAGCGGAATAGCTACCAAAAACTGACTTGTCCAATCGGGTGA
>JBBQTZ010000186.1:0-9409 GCA_038234405.1 Chitinophagales bacterium | reverse complement strand
AAATGTAGAAATTATTTTTATTGAAGCCAATAAATTAAATATATGTATTGACGAAAATTGAATTTTAAGCGCTATTTAATTAAACAAAAAGTAAAAATTAAATTTTTATCAGCCACATTTAGTGATATTTGTCATTTATCTATTATTTTTAACAGACTTTTTTTATTCTATTAACCAAATAAACTAATTATGAGAAAAAAACTGCTTACCAGTTTTTGTGCCTGGCTATTTACCTCAGCCGTGTTATTTGCACAAACCAAAACTGTAACTGGAAAAGTTACAGATGTACAAAATGGTACACCACTTTCTGGTGTTACTTTATCATCAAACGGAAAAGCATTAGGGGTAACCAATGCAGATGGAAGTTTTTCTGTAACTATACCGACTGCTGCAAAAAAAATAGCAGCATCGTATGTAGGTTTTAACAACCTGGAATTATCTGTTTCAGACAAAGCAATTAATTTTCGAATGGTTTCAGACGATAAGTCGCTCAACGAAGTTGTTGTAACAGGGTATCAAACATTACAAAAGCGACAGGTGACTGGATCAATTGCTGTTGTAAAAGGAGAAACATTTAAAAATACTCCAATTGGTTCCTTTGATCAAATGTTACAAGGGCAAGCTGCCGGTGTATTAATACAAGCCAATTCGGGTCAGCCGGGCGCTGCTGCAAGAGTGCTTATACGTGGGGTAGGTTCTGTTACCGGTACTACCGAACCCTTATATGTGTTAGATGGTATCCAAATTACTGCAGCCAATTTCTCTTCTATCAATCCTAATGATTTTGAAAGTATTAGTGTATTAAAAGATGCATCTACTACCGCTCAATACGGATCAAGAGGTGCAAATGGCGTAATTGTAATTACAACAAAACAAGGTAAAGCTGGTAAAACTAAGTTTGATTACAATGGTCAGTATGGCCAATCTCGTTTTCCTGTAAATAAATTGGTAGTAATGAATACCAATCAAAAATTAGATTATGAAATTGCCAGGGGAAATCCTTACGGATGGTCTGCCACTGATTTAGACAGCCTTCGTAACATTAATACCAACTGGCTCGATGAGATTTCGCAAGTAGGTATAACTCAAAATCATCAATTGTCTGCAAGTGGCGGTAATGACAAAACAAAGTTTTTTGTATCAGGTGGCTTATTTAATCAAACAGGTACCGTTAAAAAAACAGCTTTAAATCGCTACAATTTTAGAGCAAATCTCGATCATAGCGTTAATCAAAATCTTAAATTTGGCGTTAATTCGTATGCTGGCTGGAGTAATTTTCAAAATACATCAGAAGATAATACTGGAATTGCTACTCCTTTAAATGCCATTCGTTGGGCTAACCCTTACGAGCAACCTTTTACTACAGTTTTTAATCCGGCTACACTATTCTACTCTCAATTTGCATCTGGGCAACCAAATCCTTTGCAGGATATTAATGAGAGTAATAGGGGTGAAAAAGAGCTAAAAATAATCGCCTCAGCTTTTGTAGAGGCAAAACTTCCCTTTATAGTAAAAGGGTTAAGTTTTAGAACGCAGTGGGGAGTTGATTATGAAAACCAGGATCGAACTAATCTTTTCACAAGATTTGGTAATATTGGTATTGCAACAACTGGTAACCAGGGTCGTTTTGATAAACGATCAAGAACGCTCACAAGATATACAGGAACTACATCTTTAAACTTTGCAAAAAAAGTTGGCGACCATAACTTCTCTGTTGGGGTGTACAATGAATTTATAAATAGAATTGTTTCAAATTTTGGATTTAGTTCTTATGGATTAACGGGGAATTTACAAAATGGTGCTGGAATAACCAATGGCTCTGCAACCTTTATTCCTGGAGTTTTTGAAGATAGAAGCGAGAATGCGTTAATCTCCTTCTTTGGTTTGGGTAGCTATAGTTTTAAAGATAAATACTTTCTTAATACTAGTGTAAGACGAGATGGTTCTTCCAGATTTGGGGCAAACAATCGTTTTGCAAACTTTTATTCTGTAGGTGCAGGTTGGGTAATTAGCGATGAGAATTTCTTTAAAAATGTTAGATTTATTGATAACTTAAAATTAAGTTCCTCTTACGGTACCGTGGGTAACCAGGAAGGTATTCCAGATTTTAATGCAAGAGAAGCATTTGGACCAAGAACGTATTTAGGTGTAAACGGTCCGGGTTTAAATAGATTACCAAACCAGGATTTAACATGGGAAGAAAGACAAAAATTTAATATCGGCGTTAATTTATCTGTTTTAAAAAACAGGGTAACTTTTGGGTTTGATTACTATAATGAAATCACCAACCGTTTATTTTTGAATAATCAATTATCAAGAACAACAGGTTTTAGTGCGTTGAGCACAAATATTGGTAAAGTAAGAAACAGGGGATTTGAATTTACTTTAACTACGGAGAATATCAAAACAAGGGATTTTCGCTGGACTACCAATATCAATTTTACCATTAATAGAAACAAATTACTTGAATTAACTCCTACAACACCTCCCAATGGTGTAGTTGGCGGAACAACCATACAGCGAATAGGATTCCCATTAAACAGCAATTTCCTGGTAAAGTATGCAGGTGTTAATCCTACAAATGGAAATGCGATTTACCAAAGATTAAATGGAGTAAACACAGAATTATATAACGATGTAGATGATCGCCAAATTTTTGGAACAAGAGATGCGCCTTTCTTTGGTGGCTTTACCAATAAACTATCGTATAAAAACTTTGATTTCAGTTTCTTCTTCAGTTACGTATTTGGTAATTTAGTATTTAATAATGACCGAACTAACGTTGAAGATCCATCTTACTTTGGAGATAATATGAGTGTTGAAGTAGCAAAAGAATGGAGAAAGGCAGGAGATGTAACTAATATTCCAAGATCTTCTCAAAGAATGAGAACTGCAACAACCCGTTTTTTAGAAGATGGTAGTTTTCTTCGTTTAAGAAATGTACAGCTATCTTATAGTTTACCTGCAAGTGTTGCTAAAACAATAAAATTGACTAATGTAAGATTTTTTGTAATGGGAGAAAATTTATGGACCGGTACTAAATTTTTAGGATTTGACCCTGAATTATCAAACGGAACATTATCAGGTGCTCAGTATCCTGCTTTACGTACAATAACTGCCGGTTTAACACTGGGATTCTAAACTACTAAATTGAAAAGAATGAAAAATTCACTAACAAAATCTATATTAATTGCGGGGTTGTTTTTTAGTACAACCGGGTGCGAAAAAATAATTGATAAAACACCAACACACGATCTTTCTATTGAAAATGCTTTACAAAGTATTTCTGATGTTGAAAATTCGTTAAGTGCTGCGTATAGTTCATTAAGAGGAGTGGGTTATTACGGAAGGAATTTGTCGGTTTTACCTGATATGGCTACCGATAACACGGTTCAAACAATTGAGTCGCTGGTTAATTTTCTAGATATTACTGACTGGATTTATACACCCCAAAACGGTACAGTCGCGGAAACATGGATAACTGGTTTTTCTGCTATTAACAATTGTAACGTAACTATTAACAACGTAGATAAATTTTTAACGCCTGCTACACAAACAAGGGTTAATAGAATTAAGGGACAAGCGTTGGCATTAAGGGCAATGGTTCATTTTGATTTAATGAAGTATTTTGCTGATAACTTAGATCGCAATAGTACTTCCCCAGCAATTCCGTATGTAAAAAATACTGTTTTAGAAAGCGCACCAGCAACTATTAAACCATCACGTGTTACCGTTAAAGATGTGTATGATAATATCTATGCTGATTTAACCGCAGCTAGTGCAGCATTCGCTAATATTGATATGCCAATTAACACAGGTTCTACCAGGTACAAAATTGATTTAATTGGTCTTAATGCTATTAGGGCAAGAGTTGCATTATATGCTAAAGACTGGCCTATTGCCATTAGTTCTGCTACCGTCGTAATTGATGCATTACCATTGGCTACAAGAGGAGTTTATCCCTTAATATGGAAAGACGAGAGTGTAGAAGAAGTTGCCTTTGCTTCTTTATATAACACCGGTGAATTTTTGAGTCGTTTAGCAGGAGATGTATTCTCTGGTCCTTCTAATCGATCTCAATTTGAAGGAAATCCTGCCTTGTTTGCTACTTTTGATGAAGTTAATGACGTTAGGTTTCGGTCTTCTGTAACAAGAGGTTTTACAACTTTAGCTACTCCGGTAAGGACTAATGCCAGATTAGTTGTAACTAAATTTTTAGGAAAGGGTACTGCTATTGATGGTGTTGTAGATTGGAAAGCCTTCCGTACTGGTGAAATGTTTCTTATTAGAGCAGAAGCAAGGGAAAACTCAACACAAGGTGTTTTGGCATTGGCAGACTTAAATACGCTTAGAGCAGCTCGTATTGCTGGTTTTGTTGCTGGTACCGAAACTGGTAGTGACTTAACTGCCGCTATTGCGCTTGAAAGAAGAAAAGAACTATTTATGGAAGGGCATCGTTGGTTCGATTTAAAAAGAACCACGAGGGTTATTGATAGAATAAATATTAGTGCGCCAACCACACAAGCTTCTTTACCAACTAACAGGCGTGAATGGACATGGCCAATTCCTCAAGGTGAGCGTGATGCAAATGTTAACATGACTCAAAATCTTGGATATTAATTGACCCCGAAAATTTAAAAAAATGAAAAGAATAATTCAAATATTATGCGGTACAGTGCTTATCAGTTTTACCGCTTGCGATAAAGAAGCCACAGAATTAATCCCCTCAGTAAATGCTGCTTTTGCAGTAATTCATGCGGCACCTGGTGCGCCAACAGTTGATATAGTAGTTGATGGTTTGGTTGCCAATGGCGGTAGACGCCTTACTTATAGAACTCTTTCTGCTGGTGGTGGTGCGGGGGCAGGTGGAATATACATGCCGCTTGCTACCGGTACAAGAAATATTAAAATTTCAACCGATTCTGGAAAAACCAATGTAGTAAACGCTGATCTTTCTTTTGCAACAAATTCAGCCAGCACAATCGTTGTATATGACACACTTGCAGCAACGGGTGCACCATCACTACGTTTTGTGCAGTTATCAGATGACCTCACTGCGCCAACCGGAACCAATGTACATGTAAGATTTTTACATTTAGCACCTCTTGCGCCTGCTGTTGATGTAACTTTAATACGTGGAGCCAATATAGATAGCGTTACAATAACTAACCGTTCTTATTTGGGAGCCACTCCTAATGCAGCTACTTTGTCTACCTTTACACCTATAACGGGTGGAGCTGCCTATACTTTTAAAGTTAAACTTGCCGGAACACAAACCGTTGTTATTACAGGTAGTTTAGCCGCTAATTTATCAGAGGGTAGAATTGTAACTTTATCTGCTGTAGGTTCTGCAAAAGGTCAGGCACTCGGAGTTTTAGTTGCACGTCATTTATAATGTATAAATAAAATAGCTTTTTTTCAAAAAATCTCCAATTATACAATTGGAGATTTTTTGATTTTGAATAATGCCTGTTTTCTACTTTCATTTTTATGATGCGCTACAATTTAAAAATCCAGTTTATTTATACCGGTTGTAGATTTTGTATAGCTCCAATATATTGTCTTAAACAACTGTTACATGTACATTATATACAAAGAGCATTTGACCAAATTATTATCCCGTCTATATAGTAGTAATGTTTCAATTCCGTTGTTCTAAATTACTGGTATAGCAATATTATACAAAAAAGTTATTTAGACTATTTTTAGATAAAAAAATGTATTAATTATAAACCGGTATTTAATGCAGTGCATAGTAGCAGGTAAAAATATTTTTACCTTTTTTAATTAGTGTGGGTTATACTCGTACACCACTTCGTAAGCAATATTTTTAAGCTCGGGCGATAAACGGCCAATATTTAAATCTTCCTTTTGCGGGGTAGGTTCACATACTGAATATTTGCTACCCTGGTACAGAATAGAGGGGCCAATTGGTTTTTCAAATTTTATTGCAATCGTAACGTGGGTTGGAAACGATAAAACAATCATCGGTAAATTATATAATTCTTTGACCAGAAAAAAAAACAGTCCGGCCCTGTCTTCACAATCACTTTGATCAAATAAAAGTGTTTGCTCAGGTGATAAACGTTTTTCTTGCCCATAAACTTTTGTATCAGTTTCAAATAAAAAAGAATACCGGGTAAACCGCATTAAAAAATCTATGCCGTTTTTTGTACTCATCCCTTTTATATTTCTTTTAAGCAGCGGTATTAGCGATTGATAGGTTTCCTTGCTTAGCGGAATATTAAAGTAATGTGCGTAATCAACAACAGGGTAATTGGCAAAAATCCTTTTTATCTGGGGATTAAGTTTTACCTTAAAATGGTATTCATCCTCATAGTACATAAAACGAATATCTTTCTGAATATAATCAGCAGATTTAAAGCTGGGAAGTTGGGTAACTTTATAGGTAAATGCTTTGCCCTGTGCCGGATTTATTAAATCAACTTCAGTAAATAAATCTTTATCGAAATTTACCGGTTGGTAATCATGGTAGTTTAAGCAAACATATTGCTTGCCATACCGCATGTAATAGGGCAGGTTAAAAATTTGTTCATTGGTTTGTATGTAAAACAACAACCGATCTTTTCCCAATTTTAATGTAGTTGCATACCCGGAGTGTATGAGTAAAAACCATTTAAAAACGGTGTATCGTTCGTAGTTTACTTCTTTAGCACTAATAAGCTGCACCGTATTTCTTATTAACTGGTAATAAAGCCAGTCGTCTAATTTGTATTGCTCTTTATATGCCAGTAAGGCTTTGATAAGTGGCTGGTAATTGCTGGCGTTTATTTCAGTGTAATAACTATTTACCGATTGTTCTATAACCCCGTTAAACGGCTGTTGTATTGGCGGAACATCGATTGTGAGATTAACAGAGTCGCCATAAAAATCAAATTGTACGGTACGTAAATGCTCAGATTGCCCAAATAATGTTGATGCAAAAAAGCTCAACAGAAAAGTACTGGTTAATATGGTTTTTTTATCAAACAACATAAATTAGCATTATTAAAAGTACGAAACTTAACAATAAGATAATAATGAAATGTTGGCTAATTGCTTTTTAAGATTTTTAAACCAACTATTTATGTAAGGCTTAGCTAATCTTCATTATTTGCTGGCAATTGAAATAACTTTAATTAGTAACAATTCTATAACCTCTTTTTAATATGCTTATAACAAACCATTAATAATTTTAGGTTCTTAACCTTGCATATTACATAATCGCATAGCAATCTAAACAAGTACCTTAAGCAATTAGCAAATTCTACAACTTGTACCACCCGATAATCTTGTCGGGTGGTTTGTTTTTCGGTAAAAAGCTTTGTAAACTTTCATATTGTGTTTGCAGGTAAATTGACAGGTAGGTTAAGGTAATTCACCTATTTAATCAACTTCTTTTTGTTTGAGCTTTATACTTTGGGGTACATTTTAAATTGACGTAGCACCTTTTGGTTGGTAACTGTACTAATTTCGGCCTGTCCTCAACCGGTGCCCGAACTGCCCGGTACAGGGAGCCACAATTTCAAATGCACCCATACCTTGCTGCATGGCTTTGCCTATCTTTACCGCATGAAAAATTTAATTATTCTAGTAGTAATTTCCTTGTTTTTTACAGCTTGTAATAAGGTAGGTAAACAGTTAAAAGAACGCATTATTGATGCAGATAGCATCGCTATTAATTATTTTAAAGGTGATGGTAGTATGGATACAGTTGTAGCTGTAAAAGTGGTGAAGGATAAAAACACAATTAATCAACTGGTAAACTTTGTAAGTGCAGGCAGTGGTTCTAAAACTGGTGGATGTGGATTAAATGGATCGCTCCATTTTTTTAAAATTAACAGGGTGGTACAGGATATAGATTTTAGTACAGCCGAAGGAGATTGTAACCAGTTTACCTACCTGGTAAAAGGAAAATATTATGCTGCGCCAGTAAATGACGAGGCAAAAAAATTATTACTTCAACTAAAAAAATAGCCACCGGGTTAATGAGCTATCCTGGGTATAAATATTTTAGGAAGGATAATTTTTTTTGTTGGTAATGGGATGGTTGCATCCAGCAATTGCATTGATAAAACCAGGTCTATTATACTGTCTGTTTCATCTGCAAAGTCAACAGTAATAAGTTGTTTTTCCCTAAGCCAATTATCAACTAAATGAAGGTGTTTCTTTTTTAAATTTTTAATTACGGGTACGCCAAGTTCTGCAGCTCCTGCTGCATTGCAATGCTGTTCATATTGTTGCTTCATAGGTATAACCAGTACTTTTTTGCCCATGTATAATGCTTCGGCTGGCGTTTCGAAGCCAGCACCACACAATACACCCTCGCAACTGGTAAAACTTTTGGTAAATTCTGCCGCACTCACTGGTTTTATATGGCAGTTGCCAACCGAGTATGATTGTTGTGTATGCTTAGAGAAAATTTGCCATTCTTTATTTTTAAAATGGGAGAAAAAGCCAATTATTTTTTTGTCGTCATAAGCAGGCAGGTAAACAGTGTAATGTCCCACATTGGTTATAACGGCATTTCGTATTTCAGTTCTTATTACCGGAGTAAAAATAGTATTGTTGTACTTTTTAAAATGGAAACCTACGCCAGCTTTGCAGGGCGCATAATAGCGCAATACCAGTTGCGCCAATGGATCGTATTTATCTGGTTTTGGTGCATGCTTATCAAGTACTGCAAACTGGTGGCTCATAGCTATGCAGGGCACCTGTTTTATTTTGCATGCCCAGGCACTTATTGGTTCAAAATCGTTGATTACCAAATCATAGTCTTCTACGGGCAAAGTTTTTATTTCTTTTAAAAATTTTTTAGATTGTAATTGTTTGAATGTTTTATAAAAATCAACCCCTCCTTTTTTTCCAAATACAAAACTCAGCCCTTTAAGGTGGTATTTAACCGGATAGTTGATGCCAACATCTGCTTGTGTACCGCTGAGTAATATATCTAAATCGCACTTTTGCATCAACTTTGGAATTATCTCGTTGGCCCGGCTTACATGTCCATTTCCTGTTGCTTGTATAGCGTATAAAACTCTCATAGTTATTTTTTGTTAAGATACTTTTACAAAATCTTCCATCATCATTTTAAACAGGTCGGTGGTACGCAGGTAGGCAGCCTCATCTTTATAAAATGAATTATCTAATTCTCTTACCAATTCATCTTCGTGGTAATGATACACAGACCATTTATTGCTGCTGTACTCCAATGCTGTCAGGTTTTCTATCCAGTCTCCGGAATTGAGATAATTTACTGCTCCATTAACGGTGGTAATCATTCTGTTACAAGGCTGGTGTATATGGCCACAAAGCACATAATCGTATCCTTTTTTAATGGCTATTTCTGCTGCAGTTTCTTCAAAACTGTTTATGTATTTGACAGCACCCTTTACGGAATTTTTTATTT
>JBBQTZ010000185.1:0-9447 GCA_038234405.1 Chitinophagales bacterium | reverse complement strand
ATAAGTTAAGTTTTTTGTGATTTTATAACGAGGTTATTTCAAAAAGTTCACCATCATAAATCTTTTTTAGCAAAACCTCAAAACCATTTGTACTTAGCTTGGTTCCGGTTTGTGTTGCAATCACTTTTCCATCCATTTGCTTAACCTGGTAAGTTTTTTCGGGGTTAAGATCCTTTACCCTAACAATGCGCTTGGTGTCTTGCGCACCATGCCTGAATACGCCGATGATTCTCCTTGCATAGTTTTAATATTAAAAATTAATATGCCTGCAAACATTTTTTTCATGATTACCATAAATAACTGCATACAATAGGACTTTATCTTATTAAAAATGTATTAAACGAGTTGGGCTGTAAAAACGGACTGATTTGTTTATCGCCAATTTTTACCACAACCTGTTTTGGCTGATCGTTTTCGTTAAACATAACCACTGCAATACTTTTATCAAGGTTGATGAATGCCAAAAGGTTATCGAATTTCCCCTCCGTGGCAATACGCTTTGCTCCAGGTTTTACATAATGGCTTAAATGCTTCATCAGGTAATATTCGTAATTATATTTGTATGTTTTTGTTACCGTATCAACCGTTATTAATGAATTTTGCTTCCAACCCCATGTACTAATTCCGCCTTCTTTTAACGATGTATTCCAATACATATAAGCTTCTGCGCCATTGGAAAGGTACTGTTTCATTAAACTCCAGGAATATACCGCATTTTTCCAGTCGTTTTTACCGTCGCCGCATTCCTGTTCAGTTTGGTATAGCGGGAGCATTGGATATTTTTTGTTTAAACTGGCCATAGCGTCTTTACCTGCCCATTGGAGTCCAACGCCTTTAATGTATTTGTTGATCTCGCTATTATGCATAATGGTATCTACAAACTTGTCGTTGGCACTGTTCATCGTACCGAAAAACACATCTACATTTAATGCTTTCATTTGCGGCCCCAGGTAACTGATAAATTTTCCGAGGCCTTTAGCTGTCCAGGTACAACTTGGAAATACTTGTGCCGCAACAAACTCATTTTGTGGCATCACCATACTGATATTTATACCTTTTTTGCGGTAAGCCTTAACGAACTTTTCAAAGTATAATGTATAAGCCTTAAAATACGCTTCCTCTTGAATAAACATATCCGCATCTTCTTTACCCTCCTGCCCGGTTTGTAGATCATTATACTTGCTTTTTTTCATAGCATAATGCTTGTTGTATTTCATCCACGATGGCGGTGACCAGGGCGATGCCCATAGTTTTAGATCAGGATTATATTTTATGGCTGACTTAATAAATGGAATAAGTGTTCTTTTATCGTTGGCAATAGAGAAATTTTTCATTTCAAAATCTCCTTCAGTCTCGTTATAGGAATACCAGCTCAACGAAAAATCATTTGCGGCTAAGGGCATTCTGCAGATAGTAAAATTCGCACCATCACCTGGAGAAAACAGCTCTTTGAATATTTGATTTTTATCTTTCTTACTAAGTAGATTTAGCGACTCCCACCCTTTCTCATTGAAGCAAGTTCCAAACCCGGAAATAGTTTGAAATTTGGCACTGAGATAGACTTCTACATCAGGTGTTGCATTTACCGCTTGTGCTTGTATTTCATTCTTTTTCCATACTGCAGACTGCGTTGTACTTACCCACTCCAAATTTGATTGAGCATAGCATGAAAACGCAAACACTCCAAACACTGAAGCTAATAATGTGTGTTTCATTAACGATAGAGCATAAACTTTATAACCAATATTTACGCTTGTCAAATCCATATAATTTCATTTTTATTAAAGATGTCAAATTCTATAAAATAATTAATCTTGGCTTAGAAGCAGATTTATTTCTTCAATAACATTACTTCATCCACCTACACCAGTCGGGCCGAAAATCCATTAACAGCAATTTCTTCGTAATAGTGTCCTGCATCCGAAGGCCAGCACGCTCCTAAAATATGGAGTTCCTGTGCACTTTGTTTTCAAATAATGGCATGATGGTAATTAATTTAAACTGCCAAATTTTTTATTATATTTTTAGTCGGACAACAGTGATAAAAAATACCTGCACGGTCTAACCTTAGGTACCGACCGTGCAGGTACTCATGAAATCGCAGACTTTCTTATGCAAGTTCTCCAATTATATCTGAAAGCTTTTTAGAGTTGTGCCTAACGAAAAAGAGTAAATGTTTTAATTTTACTTAATTCATATTTAAGCAAAATATTTAAAATGAAAATACCCTGGTGCAACATCGCATTACAGAAAAATCAGCAAAGTGGTTAAAACAAACCTTTACAGGCTATAATTTAATGATGGCGTAATCTATCATTTTTTACCCACTTTAAGCCAACATTACATTTAGTGCATTATCTATATTGGGTTATAAAAGCATCCAAAGGCAGCAATGATAGTTTTGTTTTTGATGAGAAAAGCTATCAACGTTTTTACCCCGTGGTTGAATTAAAATGAATTATATTTTGAAAAATAGTTTGGTTAAGGGCAATAGGCAATAGGCAATGGGCAATAGGCAATAGGGAATAGGCAATAGGCAATAGGCAATGGGCAATGGGTAATGGGAAAAGGCTCTCGTACCAGATTGAATAATTAGCTGGCACTTGCCATTGAACAAACTGCGTTATTATAAACCATCAGCACATTTATCGGGTTTGCGACTGAGAGATTCCCTAAAATAAATAAAAGCATAAACATGATTCTTTCACAAGTTGATTTCAACTGGAAAGTCCAGATGTATAATGCAGCTAAACTGCTTCTATATTCAAAAAAAATAGAAGCAATTTACACTAATACCTTAGGGTATAAATTCTTTAATACTACATAGTAAAAAGCCGATAGTTGTCAATTGCATAGCCATCAGATACTTTTGGGAAGAAGACTAATCATTACCTCAACAGTTGGTTATTTATTTTTTAAAACTAAAAAGTTGATAGTATTACCTACCAACTTCTTACAACAATTTTCTTTATACTTATGTCATTCGTTCATGCTTACCTGAACATCCTTAAATCATCTTAAATTTTAAAGGCTTTGTTACGCCCTTTTACCGGTACCAGCTTGTTGTATATTATTCTTATTAAATTTAATCAGGTATGCCACTTCTTTTTTATCATAAGGTTCGCCATCTGGTCTAAATACATCATGAAACCAAACAGGTGGTTCCACCGTATAAGGCTGCTGCCACGAATCCCAAGGACAATGAGTTTGCGATTTCCCTGCTACAAAGCCCCAATTATAAGCGCCCACATGGTGTTTTTTTAAAACCGGAAGTATTTTTTGAAACGTACTATTGAAAGGCCGTGCCATATACTCAGTGCATAATACAGGCCTGTTGTATCGCTTGAGATCTTTAATTCTTCTTTCCATTCCAATATTATCTTCATAGCAATGAAAAGAAATAACATCGGAATGAGTGAACATATAGTTTTCAAGTGGCGTTAGCTTTGCCGGATCGCTCCAGTCGAACTGCCACGGAGCCATTGTGATTGGCTGGATTGGATTTATCGACCGTACCCACATTATAGTTTTTTTTAATAAATTAATCGACAGTTCTGCTTTGTGCAACGCATAATTATCATCTTTATAACTTGCCAAATTCATATTATCAGGTTCATTAAAAAGATCCCATATCAAAACCCTGGTGTCATCTTTAAAATGATTTATTACTCCATAAACATAATCATAAAGACCATCGTATTTACCCGGATCGTTGAGTACATCGTAGCCAGGGCATTGTACCCATCCTGAGTTATGTACATAATTCTTTGGCTCAGGTTGTTTGCCTGTTTTAGGAAAAGGATCCCAAACTGCATCAAATAAAACAAACATAGTTTTAATATTATAGTTGGAGGCTATGTTTAAAAAAATATCTATACGTTCTAAAAATCCTTTACTGTCCTGTTCCCATAAAAGATGATGTAAAAATACCCGTACGGTATTAAATCCCAGTTTGCCAGCCCAGCCTAACTCTCTGTCAATAATAGCAGGATCAAAACTCTCTACTTGCCACATTTCCAGTTGGTTAATTGCATATTGAGGAATGTAATTACAGCCTACTGGCCATGGATTTTTGCTATACCATTCATTAACTTTTTCTATTGACCATCGCATTTTGAGTTGTAAATCTTCTACAAACTGCGGTGTAATATTAGTTGGATTAATCATTTTGTAAATTTTTCATTAAATATTCAGACTTTCTTTTAACGCAGGTGCTTAAAAACTATTATAGAAATGTTGTTAAATATATTGAAGGAATTAAATTCACTCACTTTGTTTGAGGAAGTTTTTCTACAAGACACAAGCCATAGCCCAATACCTTCCTCATTCCTCTCCAATTTCTCATCGTAAAAAATATTGGCATATTTTTTTTATAAAAGTGTTCGCACTTAGTAATTAGGTGTGTGAGTGAATCACAATTCGTGTCAAATTTTGATATGCTTAGAAAGTTTTACAATAAAATAAATTTCTCTTTTTACACTTTACTGCAGGTTTTAGCATCATGCCGGATACTGGAAAATGCTAAAGTGTAAACGAAATTTTTTAAAGAAGAATTAGCGCCAATATCAGAATGATTCAAGTAATGTATTTAATCAAGTATTCCTAAAAATATAAAATTAAAAGAATGAAAAGCAATCAACATTTATTAGAGATGAATAAAGGTACCGGTCCTGATCTCGTTTGTTTTTCACACCTTAGGTGGGATTTTGTGTACCAGCGCCCCCAGCATTTAATGAGCAGGCTTGCAAAACGGTTTAGAACATTTTTTATAGAAGAGCCTGTTTTTCATAATGCCAGTGACACTTATAAAATCAGGTTAACAAATGAAAATGTGTGGATAGTAACACCACAGCTAAGTCAATCTTCACAAAAAAAGGCTACCCTGCTTAGCCGGCAAAAACAAATAATCAGTTTGTTGTTCCTTCATAAAAAAATTAATGAGTTTGTGTCCTGGTATTACACTCCAATGGCTTTAAAGATAACTAGTCATTTAAACCCTCAAATGGTTATTTACGATTGCATGGATGAATTATCCGCTTTTAAATTTGCCCCGGCAGAACTTAAAATAATGGAAGCAGAATTGTTTAGCAAAGCGCAAGTAGTATTTACAGGGGGCCAAAGTTTATATGAGGCCAAGAAAAATGCCCACCATAATGTATACCCTTTTCCCAGCAGCATAGATAAAGTTCATTTTTCACAAGGGCGAAAAAAGCTAGTTGAACCAGCAGATCAAAAAGATATTCCACAGCTACGTTTTGGATTTTATGGAGTTATTGACGAAAGGTTTAACATTCAAATGATAAAGGAAATTGCCGAAAAAAGGCCTGAATGGCAACTTGTATTAATTGGCCCTGTAGTAAAGATAAATCCGGATGATCTTCCAAAATGCTCTAATATTCACTACCTCGGCAGCAAGTCTTACAATGAACTACCCTTTTATCTTTCCGGCTGGGACATTGCAATGATACCTTTTGAAAAAAATGAATCAACCAAATATATAAGTCCTACTAAAACTCCCGAATACCTGGCAGCAGGTAAACCAGTTATTTCAACTTCTATAACAGATGTTGTGTCACCTTATGGAGATAAAAAGCTGGTTTACATAGCAGATGATGCAGATACATTTATTGCGGCTGCAGAAAAAGAACTTGCAAAAAAGCCTGCAGAAATAAAACGTTGGCTTAAAACAGTCGATACTTTTTTAGAGAATGTTTCATGGGATTATACTACCTGGCAAATGATGGACAAAATACAAGACGCCCTATTGGCAAATACAACTGGTACGGAAACAAACAAGTTAAAATCAGTAGCGTAAACTTAAACCTACAGGATGCTTATTATCAAAAATACTTTGCCTGAAATTTGGGGCGGCATTGAATGTACTATTAATCGGGTTGCGGATCGATATTTGGATCAGCTTGAGCTAGCAGGTTTGTACAATGAGCCTGCTTTATTAGACGCTGTCCACGATCTGGGAATAAAGAAAATTCGTTTCCCCATTTTGTGGGAGAAACACCAGCCGACCCAATCTACAAAAATAGATTGGTCGTGGACGGAAGCAAGGTTAGCGGAATTAAGATCAAATAATATTGAACCAATTGCAGGGCTGCTGCATCATGGCAGCGGCCCAACATTTACTAATTTGTTGGCCGATGATTTTCCGGCACTCTTTGCAGCATATGCCAGTAAAGTAGCAACCAAATTTCCTTGGATTGATTATTACACCCCGGTAAATGAGCCGTTGACTACAGCAAGATTTTCCGGTTTGTATGGGTTTTGGTATCCCCATAAAAAAAATGATGTAAGCTTTTTTAAAATCTTGTTAAATGAATTAAAGGCTTCGGTGCTGGCTATGCAGGAAATTCGCAAGATCAATCCTTCAGCAAAATTTGTTCAAACGGAAGACCTTGGAAAAACTTATAGTACACCCTTACTTTCGTACCAGGCAAATTTTGAGAACAACCGGCGCTGGTTAACCTACGATTTTCTCTGTGGCAAATTTACTCCGGATCATGCTTTGTGGAATTATGCAATCCGCCTGGGAATAGAAAAAGAAAAATTACAATTTTTTATAGACAATCCTTGTCCGCCGGATATCATCGGCGTAAATCATTACATCACGTCTGAAAGATTTTTAGATGAAAATATTGCCCATTACCCGTCTGTATGCAGGGGAGGCAATGGCTTGCATCAATATGCTGATGTGGAAGCCATCAGGGTTCACTTTAATGAAGAACATGGCTTAAAGCATTTATTGAACGAAATGTGGCAACGTTATAACATCCCTATCGCTATAACGGAGGCTCATTTAGATTGCACACGGGAAGAGCAGTTAAGGTGGTTTAAACATGTGTACGAAATATCAAGCCAGTTAATGAATGATGGTGTTGGGCTTATTGCGGTTACTTCCTGGGCTTTATTCGGTTCTTTTGGGTGGAACAAATTGCTCACTGATGAATCTTGTGAATATCAGGCAGGTGCATTTGATATCAGCGCCGGTTATGCCCGCCCAACTGCTTTGGCATCGTTAATTAAAAGTCTCAGTCAACAGGAAAATCTCCATAAAAATTTACTAACCCTGCCTGGTTGGTGGCAGCTTGACGCCCGGTATTATTCAAAAAAAAGCAGCAATACCGAAGTGCATAATTCTAATGCTCATCAGCCGGTTATTATAATTGGAAAGTCGGGAACGTTAGGGAAAGCATTTGCTAAAATATGTAAGGAAAGAAATATTCCTCATTTTTTATTGGGAAGAGACGAGTCCGATATCTGCAACGAAAATCTTTTAATTGCTATGGTCGAAAGATATCGTCCATGGGCAATTATAAATGCTGCCGGATATGTTGAGGTTGATGAAGCAGAAAACGATAAAGATGCCTGTTACAAAGCCAATTATGTAGGAACCGATATAGTTGCTAAAATATGCCTTCAACATAGCATCAAGCTGCTGTCTTACTCTTCTGATCTTGTTTTTGATGGTAACACAACTCAACCTTATGTTGAGACAGACCTTTGCAATCCACTAAATACTTATGGGCAAAGTAAACAACTGTCTGAGATGTCTTTGTCCAAAAATTATCCGGAAGCATTATTGATAAGAACAGCAGCATTTTTTAGTCCCTGGGATGAATACAATTTTGTGCATCACCTGCTTGTCACATTACAAGCCGGCAATAATTTCATCGTGCCGAATGATGTTGTGATCTCACCAACTTATGTACCACACCTTGTGCATGCAAGTCTTGATTTATTGATTGATAATGCCGCTGGTATATGGCACCTGGCAAATAAAGGGTGTGTTACCTGGTATGAATTTGCAAAAAAAATAGTTGCTTATACAACTCTGAACGAAGCATTGTTGCTGCCTGGTTACAATATGCAAGTTCATGCAAAACGCCCTGCATTTTCAGCTTTAGGCAGTAGTAAATATAACCTGATGCCATCCCTTGATACAGCATTAGATCATTACTTTTCAACAGTTCAAATTAAAAGAGAAACTATCACAGTTTAAAACGCAAACAATGAAAGAATATGATTTTTTAATTGTAGGAGCCGGTTTATTTGGTGCAACCTTCGCCCACCAGGCTGCACAAAAAGGTTTGCGCTGCCTGGTAATTGACCGTCGCCATCATGCCGGAGGAAATATTTATTGCAAGAACGAACATGGAATTAATCTACATTGGTATGGAGCACATATTTTTCATACGAACGACAAAGCTATCTGGGATTATGTAAACGGTTTTGTTGAATTTAACCGGTACACCAATTCACCGGTGGCAAACTACCAGGGTGAATTGTACAACCTACCCTTTAATATGAATACCTTTTATAAATTATGGAAGGTTAAAACACCACAGGAGGCACAGCAGAAAATACAGGATCAAATAAATTCATTGAATATAAAGAAGCCTTCCAATTTGGAAGAGCAAGCGCTAAAACTGGTAGGCACCGATATTTACGAAAAGCTGATTAAAGGATATACCGAAAAACAATGGGGAAGAAAAGCGGTGGATTTACCAGCGTTTATCATTAAGCGATTACCCGTAAGATTTACGTTCGATAACAATTATTTTAATGATAAATACCAGGGCATTCCGGTAGGAGGTTATAATAATATTTCTAAAGGAATGCTTGAGGGCATCGAAGTAAAGTTGAATACCGATTTTTTCGCCGACAAGGAATATTTTAAATCATTGGCACATACCATTGTTTACACAGGTGCCATTGATGAATATTTCGATTTTCGGTTTGATGCCCTAGCGTACAGGAGCCTGCGTTTTGAACACGAACACCTTGCCATACCAAACTATCAGGGAAATGCAGTAATAAATTATACAGCCGCTGACGTGCCTTATACCCGAATTTTGGAGCACAAGCATTTTGAATTTGGTACCCAGCCAACTACCATTATTACCAGAGAATATCCGGCAGAATGGAAACCAGGTATGGAGCAGTACTATCCTGTGAATGATGAAGAAAATAACAATCGTTTTAGTAAGTACCAGCAACTTTCAATGATGGAACCAAATGTAATTTTTGGAGGACGCATGGCAGAATATAAATATTATGATATGCACCAGGTTATTGGTTCTGCACTATTGAAATCAAAACGAGTGCTGGAATATATGTTGGTGACTTAGAAAAAAGGAGTACAAAAATGATTCTGCGTACAGCCGGGTGTTGTCTTTTTTTTAAATGTTGGTCATTTAAAATACGTTCACAATATTAAAAGGAAAAGGGTATGATTTAAAAGAGACGAAGGCTGCTCATACTTCCGTTTTTCATTTCAAATAATTTTTTTAAATTTTAAATTTTATATTATGGAAAAAACATCAGGTAAAAAGAAAGTTTCCGACGATGCAACTAAAAGTAAAGCTGCCTATGCATCAACAGGTGAGTCAGCCAGCCCATCCGAAAACAATGCTTCAAAATACAGTCCAACAAGCG